>DAHWIP010000257.1:0-3341 GCA_027344975.1 Phycisphaerae bacterium | reverse complement strand
ACAAATGATTTTGATCGCAGGCGTTTGTGAGTTGCGTAGACAGTTCGGTGGCCCCTCATCTATATTCCCATCTGCGGGTCATGCACTTAGATTGTTTCGCAAATGTGTTCTGAAAATGTTAGGGGCATAATAATGCGGACGGTTCGGTTTATTGCCACGGCTTCGATCTTGGGTTGCTGTGCATTGTCGGCGGCCACCGCGCCGGCCGCGACCCCGGTGGGGCAAAAGCAGTTTTTTCTCAAGGCTGGCGACCGCGTCTGTTTTTATGGCGACAGCATTACCGAACAACGATATTACGGTGTTGATGTAGAAACCTACGCCACCACCCGCTTTCCAAATCTCCACATCATGTATGTCAATTCAGGTGTGGGCGGTGATAAAGTCGGCGGCGGCTGGGCGGGCCCTATCAACGTGCGGCTGAAACGTGACGTTTACCCGTTCAAACCCAACGTGGTCACCATCATGCTGGGTATGAATGACGCGGACTATCGTCCGTTCCAAGAGTCTATTTTTAATATTTATCGCAAGGGCTATGCCTACATCATCCAGCAGCTTAAAAAGCATCTGCCCGGCGTTCAGATCGTACTCATTGAACCATCACCCTACGATGATGTATCACACAAACCGCGCTTTCCGGGTGGATACAAGGCGGTGCTGCTGAAATATGCGGCGTTCGTCAAACGTCTGGCGGCAAGAAATCATCTCATGTGTGTCAACTTCAACAAGCCATTGGTGGATGTGACTAAAGGGTTAATGGCAATCAGCAAGCCGCTGGCGCAGCAATTTATCCCCGGTAGGATACATCCCAGCGCCACAGGCCAATTGGTCATGGCGGCGACGCTGCTGAAGGCGTGGCATGCAACGCCGGTGGTGTCGTCGGTAACCATCGACCACGGCAAAGTGATCACTGCGGTCAATACCCAAGTTCGGAAGCTTTCCACCAGCGGCGGCTTACATTGGACGCAAGTAGATCAGTCCCTTCCCATGCCGATGATGACACTGCACGCAAAATGGCCACACTATCCGCCGATAAGTCTGTGGTCGGCACCGCATCCCAATTTTGCTTACCGAAATTCGCTGGCGGCTACGGTCATCAAACTTACTCACCTTTACGGCCTGCTGGATCGGGAAATGCTGCGGGTGGGTGGGTTGACTCCTGGTAAATATCAACTCAAGATAAATGATTGCCGTGTTGATGATTTCAGTGCCGCCCAGCTTGCCCAAGGAATTAATCTCGCACGCTACAAAACACCTATGTTGATACAGGCGTACCATGTGCAAGAGATGCTTTGGCATCTCACGCAGGAGCGGTACTATGCATGGCGATCCATACAGACGGTGATAGAAGGGTATGTGTTTCCATGGGTAAAAGGAAAGCCCCTGAGCGTTTCGACGCACGCCAAAGCTAAATTGATTCATCTCGCCGATAAGCTGGTCGACGCAATCTATGCAGATTTGCCCGCTTATCGCGACAGGATTTACCGCGCGGCACAGCCGCATGCCGACCATTACTCGCTTGCACCGGTCAACTGAAGGCGGGTGTGCAATATCTCACGTGACGTTGCTTGCGTCTTTGAATAATGGCACTCATCGAGTCCCGTCACGTTGTAAAAACTCTCTATTTTCGGCTATAGTCTAAGCGGCTACGGGGAACACCAAAATGCTGTTTCAGCCTCATCGAGTGCGGCTTTTTGATTTCTGGTTTAACGCCCCGCGAAAGAATATATTGGAGTGTAAATGGCGAAGGATAGGCCAAACGATAACAATGTCTACGATGAATCCGCCATTCAGTTATGGATGGGAAGGTGGCGATGGAGATGCAGGGCAGCTATTTTGTGCAGTTTATACAGCGTTACAATAAAAAGTTGATCGGTCATTACGGGGTGGCACCGAGTCCATGGAGCGTTTTATACCCGAGGCAATAACCGCGAAGACCCAGCCGTTAATATCATGGACGGGTTGTCATGGGATGGAGGAGCGGAGGACTGATCTTAAGTCAGGATGGGCATGGGCACCGTTGTGTAAATCCGTGAGTCCGCAGGTAAAGCTGCTGGCTCGCTGTTAAAAAGGGAAGTTTTGTCATGGCGGCAAAAACGTCACACCAGGAATCTGTCACCGAGCTCTGTGCGCTGTTTAAATTATTATCCGACCCGACCCGGCTTGAGATACTCATGCAACTCAGCCAGGGGGAATTTACGGTGACGGATATCTGCTCATCGCTGAACCTGCCTCAGCCGACCGTCAGTCATCACCTTGGATTGCTGCGCATGGGGCACTGCATCGTCAATAAGCGCAACGGAAAAAGTGTTATTTATTCACTCAGCGAAACAACCAAAGGCAATAAAAATTCCCTCCGATTTTCCGTGGGAACCCATNCGGTAACGGTGTCGGATATCGGCTGACCGCACCGGCTGCGGGCACAGCACGTATGCATGCATCTTACGTTCCCCTTGATTCCGGTCTGACGCCTCTCCTGCTCCATCAGGTCCGCGGAAATCCGTCGCTTCTCGGTACCGCCGCCGACGCTCTCAAAAGTGGTGCTTCGGAGCTCGAAATTTTGACGGTTCTGCGTCGCCATTGGTCCGGTGATCTGGCTCGTGCGGCTCTTACGATCGTGAAGACATCGCAGCGGGCGCTGCAGGGAAAATTCAACGATCTTCAATCCCGTCTGCCGGTATTTTATGCCGTTCCGGAAGCCCTTGAACAGGCTACATCGCTGCCCGCTGCGCTGCATAAAGCCGCAATCATGGCCGCAGCGGTGGCTCCCGGTACGCATGCTGTTGATGTCGGTTGTGGGATTGGCGGCGATTCCATCGCGATGGCGCGGCATTTTCCTTTGCTGGCCATGGAATTATCTCCGCTCAGAGCCCTGATGGCTCACTGGAATCTTCAGGCACTTTCCCTGCCGCATCTGGTGGTTCAGTGTGATATTGCGCAGCGGCCGGTCCATCTGTCCTCGGCAACCGTGCTGCATGCTGATCCGGCGCGTCGCAGCGGCGGACGTCGCACGGCCGATCAATATTATCCAGACCTGAAACTGCTGGAACGGATCGCCCGTCCCTGCGCACTGGCAGCCCTGAAGTTAAGTCCGGCTGTCGATTTTTCGGCCCTGCCGCCCGAGCCATTGGAACTTCTCTCCGTTGACGGGCAGGTCGTGGAAGCTACGCTCTGGCTGGGACAGAATCGTGATGCACTGCAGATCGGAAGCCGCACCGCTACGTTGATTGAAGGGGGGCGTAAATGGCGGATGACCGGAACACCGCAGCCGGCAATTCCGACGCTCGCGACCCCAGCTCAATTTATTTTCGAAGCCGCCGGAGCACTCACACGCTCGGGCCTCG
>DAHWIP010000256.1:0-3382 GCA_027344975.1 Phycisphaerae bacterium | reverse complement strand
ATCATGCGGCTGGTAGACAGATTACAGACCACCGGGCCTTTCTTTTTCATCAGTCGATTAAGTACGCACAAGGCCAGTGTATACTCTTCGCCGATGTAGACGCCGTTTTCATCAACAATGGCGAGGCGATCGGCGTCCGGGTCCTGTGCAAAGCCAACGGCCGCACGATGTTTCATCACCGCCTCGCACAGACCGGTGAGGTTTTCGCGAATCGGTTCAGGTGTGTGGGCGAAATGACCGTCGGCCGTTCCGTTGAGGTGAATCAACTCGACGCCGAGTTTACCGAGCAGCATCGGGGAAGGGATCGAACCGGCGCCGTTGATGGAATCCAGGACCACGCGGTACCGCTTCTGAATAATCTTGCGCGTATCAAAATATTGCAGGACGGTCTGCACGTGATGCGCATGTCCGCGGCTGTCGGTGGTAAAGAGTCCAATTGAATTCACATCTCCACAGAACCAGTTGCGGGCGGCGTAGCTTTTTTTTAATTCCTCAATGGCGGATACGGACAGAGCGATGCCGTCCGGCTGGAGCATCTTGATGCCGTTGTACGGAGCCGGATTATGTGAAGCGGTAATCACGACACCGGCCGATGCTTTCAGAAAACGCGTCATCAGCCCCACAGTAGGAGTGGTCACGATCCCGAGATCCGTAACCGATGCTCCGGCCTCCATGGCCCCGGCTGAAAACGCCTGCAGGATCAGCGGCCCCGATCGCCTTGAGTCGCGCCCGATAACAATCGTCGGCTGTTGAATTGACCGTCGAAGATGGCCGGCGAGGGTACGGCCGAAATCAAATGCGACCTGTCCCGTGAGTGAATCGCCGATGATACCCCGCACTCCCGAGACGCTGATAATAAGTTCCGCCATGGAAATACCTCCGGCTGGGCAATCTAGCAGCGCCGCAGGTAAAATCAAGCACAATGCGATCTTTTTTAATTACCGGTCACGGTGCCGTTTCGTAGGCGGAATTATTCGGGGACAGAAATCCGGTGCCCGGTGCGACAGGGACCTGGAGCGGCAAGGTTGTGGTGTAGCGCTGCCTCACCGTCGCGGCATGGCCATCGCAATAGACGACGTTGGTGGCTCCATTGTGGCGGTAGGCCTGGGTGCCGGCGGCACGCATCGTCGGACTGACCGAATCTTCATTCACCGGCCGGGGTGAAAGCAAATCCGGCGCCCGCATGAAAAAGTCAATTCCACCGTAATACCCCCCGTCGCCGAACAGTGCGCACCGGCCGGGAGCGGTCAAAGCTGAGACATTGGCGGGCCTTGGATCAGCCTCCAGGGAACCGTGACCGATATAGCTGGTGTTATAGTTGTAGCCGCAGTACAGCGTCTGGGAGCCAAACTGGCTCGCCAGAGACGGGCACTGCATCACCAGCAGGTCAGAGAGTTGCGACCGCTTCCATCCGAGCCAGAGAATGCCCGGCGACATCTGTCGCTGCCCGTCTGCCAGGCGCGTGTACCTCAGATACCAGAAATCGGTCATCGGATTGTAGTATGCCGGTGGAAAATATCCCTGCGACTGGGCGGTATACAGTTCGGCGGCATTGCCGAGTTGCTGCAGGTTGCTCAGGCAGACGACCGTATTGGCATCGCTGCGGGCCCGCCGCAGAGCAGGTACCAGCAGTGCTATCAGCAAAGCGATGATCGAGAGCACCACCAGTATTTCAACCAAGGTGAAGCCGCTTTCGGGAATGGAGGCCGACCTGCCGCGATTCATAAATACCTCAACGGGTAACGTGGAGTTCTATGCGATCTTTTTCCAGCCTTTACGCACCGGCAGGACCAGAATGGGAATAAGAAGCAGGGCCCATGCCGTTGGCTCCGGAGTGGCTACGGCCGGGTCGCTGAGCGCCGCGGCGTTGATGTACGCAGTGTCTCCCGCCGGTACCGTAAAACGGACGTATTCAATGGATGGAAGCCCGGCAGTATAAACGTTGATCCAGGTCCCGCCGGCAGTACCACCCAGTGCTTGGAATATCTGCGATTCCGTCATACCCGAAAATTCGCTCAGATTGCCGAGAAATGGTGTTGGCGAGGCGAGTTGCGGTGTTTGGCCGGGCGCTGCGGGTTGAGGCGATACAAAGGTGTAACCACCTGAAGTTACAACGGTGTCATCCACAGTGGTGTACGCATTCGTCGGATTATCAAATGCGATCGGATTACCGCCATTAAGCGTAACGAAATTCTTCCCATCGGCACTGACGCTGACAATCGCTTCAGATGGCGTCGAGAGTTCCAGCTGTGCGGGCGTGGTGCCGGTCGCTGCCTGAGGCTGCTCACCGGGCGTGGTCTGAACGTTGATCAAGCCGACCGACGAGTACACCCCGAGATAAGTGCCGGCGCTCACCGGCAATGACTTCGAAAATTCAAGCGTGAGGCTGCTGCTGTAGGTGGCGCTGCTGCTGCCGATGGTAGCGAGAATAGCGCCGCCACCTGCCGACGCATTCTGCGTATACGGCGGGAAGAATGGATCAATCGCATAACCGCCTTCAGAGGCTGCAAAACTTCCCAGTGCGCCATTTGGATTGCTCACCGCGCCCGTGGAACCTGCAACGGAACTGGTAAATACGGTCGGTGAAATGGCCCCTGCGACAGGTGCAACGGCTGCAGAGAGCGAAGCAAGAACGGCAGCGGCTAGACTATGTTGGACGAATCGGTGCATGGAGAAACTCCTGAAACATAAAAGACCGGCGAACGCAGCAAGAAATCATGTGTCGACGGGCCCAAAAATGCTGCTCAAGGCGGCAACCATCACAGGCCATCACAACAAAGAGTAGGTGCTGAAACCGTTCGCTAATAATCGCGGCCCAGGGTCCCAAATTCGCGAGGACAAATCGGGTCGTCATCAGGCAGGTCTTCTGGCTTAGGGCAGCAAGGGGGAGCAGCCTTCCCAACAACAACCGCGGCCCTCGGGACGAGGACGTTAACCGGCGTGCGCCGGTGCGGTCGGGTTTAGTGGCTGCGCCCGATGGATTGCCCATCACAGCGGCGCGTCCGCGGCGGAATTTAACCGCCTTCCCTTTTCACTCGCCAACGTGGCGAGCACCTGACGGGGAAGAGGATAGCATTTTTCTGCGGGATGGCAAGCGAACATTTTTCGCGCCGCGTGTTTGTACAAATTTTGTGCAGCTTTGACAGACTTTCCACCGCCGCGATATATTTGCTCCTCGGGTGGACAATCGAAAGATTGAAAGGCGGGGCGACTTAACATGCCCAAAATAATCATTCCCAATAAGGCGGGTAAGCGCGGTATCGGTGCGGGTGTCTGGAATCTGGGTGCGGGGCGCGATCCATTTGGCGGGCCGACGCGGCCGGAAATTCCGATCCTTGATCGGCTTGAATTATTGGCCGCTGCGGGCATCACGTATATTGAA
>DAHWIP010000255.1:0-3388 GCA_027344975.1 Phycisphaerae bacterium | reverse complement strand
GGGCGGAATAAAACCGCGAAATTGGTCGGCCTGGTTTACCTCCTACCGTCGGTATATTGTCACGGTTGCGGGGTGGGCGCAGCGGTGCCACGTGGCGATTTTTTCCGTCGGTAGCGAATTGATCTCGGCCGAGCCGCATACCACGCAGTGGGATCGACTCATTGCCGCCGTTCGACGGGTGTACCGCGGCAAACTCACGTACAGTGCCAATTGGGATCATTACACCAGTGTGCGATTCTGGAATCGGCTCGATTATATCGGCATGAATTCATATTACGATCTGGCGCGGCACAACAGCCCTCCTGTGCAGAACATCATCGCCCGATGGAAGCCGATCGCCAATCGGATTCTTCGTTTTTCTGATGCTCTCGGCAAGCCCGTTCTCATAACGGAAGTCGGCTGGGATAATCTGCAAAATACCCTTCGTAAGCCGTGGGATTACGTCGGTGCAGGCCGAATCGATCCACAGGTGCAATTAAAGGCGTATCAGGCATTTGTGCGGATATGGAAATTTATGCCCGGCGGCCATTTTGCCGGGGCGTTTATCTGGGAATGGTATCCGGGGTCCAAGCCGACCGATTACGGCACCTACTCGCTTCAAGGCGAACCCGCCCTAAATCTGGTAGAACATTGGATCAGCGGTCGGTAACCCCCGGCCTCTTGGCTGCCACATGTGTATGGCAGTAAGAACCAACCGGGGGCGGCACGGCGGCATGATGACGAAGGGTTGATGTTGAAGGTGAATATGAAGCGCGACGTTTATTGCGGCCAGGTAACCAAGGAACAGGTCGGCAGGCAGATCACGCTGTGTGGATGGGTGGCCTCCTGGCGGGATCACGGCGGCGTGGTGTTTGTCGATTTGCGGGATCGCACGGGCATCTGTCAGATTGTTTTCAAGCCGGAAGCAGGCAAAGTTTACGAACTGGGCCGCAGCCTGCGTAATGAAGATGTGGTGGTGGTGACCGGCGAACTGATTCTGCGGCAGCCTGGAGCGACGAACCCGCGCATCAGCACCGGGGAGGTGGAACTGATCGCTGCTGAGGCGACACTCTGCAATAAGGCCGATCCGGCACCATTCCTCCCCTCCAGCCACGAACCGGTGAGCGAGGATGTCCGGCTGAAATACCGGTATGTCGATCTGCGGCGGCGACCGATGACCGAGGCACTCATATTTCGGCACCGGGTAACCAAACTGATGCGGGATTATTGCGATGAGCACGGCTTTTTGGAAATTGAAACGCCGATTCTCTACAAAAGCACGCCGGAGGGGGCGAGGGAATTTCTCGTTCCCTCGCGTCTGAGCCCGGGCGATTTTTACGCCCTGCCACAGAGCCCGCAGTTGTTCAAGCAGGTGCTCATGGTGGCGGGGATGGATCGGTACATGCAGATTGCCCGATGCTTCCGTGATGAAGCCCTCCGATCCGACCGTCAGCCGGAATTCACCCAGTTGGATCTGGAAATGAGTTTTGTAGAGCGCGAGGATGTCATCGCGCTGGTGACGGGGCTGATCCGGAGATTGTGGAGTGAACTGCTGCAGGTGCAACTGCCCGAAAAATTTCCTCACATGTCGTGGCAGGAGGCGATGGATCGATTCGGAGTTGATAAGCCGGATACGCGATTCGGGATGGAACTCAAGGACGTAAGTGAAACAGCGGCGCAGACGGATTTTGCCGTGTTCAAAGATGCGGTCGCTTCAGGCGGATGCGTGAAAATGATCGCTGTTCCAGGCGGCGGGACTCTGAGCCGCAAACAGCTCGATGAGCTGACCGCCGAGGCGAAGCAGTTTGGAGCCCGAGGGCTGGCGTGGATAAAACTCGGCGGTGATGCCGGCGCCGGTAATATGGGCGGGCCGATCGCAAAATTCATTCCGCCGGCGCTCCAGCAGACGCTGCGTACCGCAACAGGTGCTGCGGATGGTGATCTGCTGCTGGCGGTCGCGGACAAGCGGGAAATCGCCTGGCGTGTGCTGGGTGAGCTGCGTCTGAAATTGGGGCGCACACTGGGCCTGATGAATGAATCTTCATGGAATTTCCTCTGGGTGATTGATTTTCCGGGCTTTGAACGCGACGAGGCGACCGGCAAGATCATCGCCCGGCATCATCCGTTCACCTCGCCACTGGATGACGACCTGCCGCGACTGGAGAGCGATCCGCTCTCGGTAAGAGCCAAGGCGTACGATTTGGTTCTCAACGGCGTGGAGATCGGGGGCGGGTCGATCCGTATTCACCGGCGTGAGATTCAGTCGCGGATATTTTCGCTGCTGGGCATCTCACCCGAAGAGGCGGAAAAGAAATTTGCTTTTCTGCTCGATGCGCTTCGATTCGGCGCCCCGCCGCACGGAGGCATTGCGTTGGGAATGGATCGACTCATCATGCTGATGCTCGGGCGGCAGAGTATTCGCGAGGTGATTGCGTTCCCCAAGACACAGAGCGGCGCCGATCTGATGACCCAGGCGCCATCTCCCGTCGAACCGGCGCAATTGGCCGATCTGCACCTGGCGGTGGTGGGTTTGCCCCCGCACGGCCATTCAGGATTGAAACAGGCTGCGGCCGAAAAACAGCCGTAAATGCGGTACACTGAGTGAAGTGCGCGAGAAAAACGCGCTTGCCGCCATGATCAATACGGACCGCGGCCGCGCGACCCAAAAAGTCGCGTTTGATTTTGAAAGTTGAGCACAGCGACTATGAGTTTGAATCTATCCCGGACAAAAATTGTTATTACGCTCGGCCCCGCCAGCGTCAAACCGGATGTCTTCGCGGAACTGGTTAAAACTGGCGTGTCGGTCATACGACTTAATTTTTCGCACGGATCGCTGGAGCAGCGGCAGCATTTTCTGGATACCGCCAGAAGCATCACCGACACCTCGCTGGCGATCATGGGCGACCTTTGCGGCCCGAAAATACGCTTGGGCCCGATTCGGGACGGTGGCATGGATATGCCGGAAAACAGTATTCTCACGATCATCCGCGATCCGCAGACGGGCGGTGACGGTGTCGTTTCCAGCAATTACGCCGCACTGGTGGACGATGTGGATGTCGGACAGCGAATCCTCATTGATGACGGCCTTATCCGGGCGGAGGTGGTGGAAAAATTGCGTGACGCGGTTAAATGCCGCATAACCACCGGCGGCCGGATCGGATCCAACAAAGGACTCAATCTTCCCCATACCCGGCTCTCAATACCGAGTGTCACGGAAAAAGATTGGCAGGATATTGACTGGGCGATTGAGCACAACTTGGATTATCTGGCACTGTCCTTTGTGCGCAGCAGCGAAGATGTGCTCAATGTCCGGCGGTATCTGGATAAGAAGCGATCCGGAATCCATCTGGTGGCAAAGATTGAGATGCCCCAGGCCGTCGATGAAATTCATAATATCCTTCAGGCCTCG
>DAHWIP010000254.1:0-3417 GCA_027344975.1 Phycisphaerae bacterium | reverse complement strand
TTCGCATTCGTCTGGGCCCGATGACCTTGACCGCCTACGAACATATGCTTCCCGGCAACAACGGATTTGTGCGTTTGCGGGATTGGATTAGGCTATATGTGGGGCTGCACCTCGATTGGCAGGTGCAATATGTGCTGCTGGCACGCGAGACGCCGCCGACGAGACTCGGACACTCCGGCCTTCTGGGCAGAACCACGTGGCTCTGGACTCAATCGCCGACGTCCGACCAGGATCAATACCTGTACACCCACGTCGGCGTATGACTTGAGAAGGGTTGATTGAATCATAGAAGGATGTGCGCATGGTGGATATCTCTCGAGCAAATCTCTTCGGCAAATTAACTCCAGTCGCCTATCGGGCAATGGAAAGTGCGGCGACGTTCTGCAAGATGCGCGGCAATCCGTATGTGGAGTTGGCTCATTGGATCAATCAATTGCTGCAGATGGAGGATACCGATCTCCACCACATCATCCGCGCTTTTGAGATCAATCCGTCCCGCCTCGCCTCGGATTTGACGGCGTTCCTTGATAAGCTTCCACGTGGTGCGACCTCCATCACCGACATATCCTCACACATCGATAACGCCGTGCGCGAGGCGTGGGTATTTGCTTCGCTGGCCTTTCAGTCCGGTGTGATACGCTCCGGACACGTGATCCTGGCGCTCATGAATACTCCCGATCTCAAAAATTCCCTCCCCTCCATTTCGCCCGAATTTCGCCGGATCAAAGTCGAGCGGCTCTCCGACGAGTTCGCCTCCATCGTCGGCGGCTCGGCGGAAGATGAGTTCAAGGGTGGCCCCGCCGCTGATGGGGCACCGGGTAGTTCAACCGCTGATGAGGCACCCGCACCGGCATCCATGGGACGACAGGAGGCGCTGGCGAAGTATGCCGTTGATCTCACCGCCCGTGCTGCATCAGGTGCGCTGGATCCCATCGTCGGTCGGGATGAGGAGATTCGACAGGTTATTGATATCCTGATGCGCCGCCGACAGAACAATCCGATCCTTACAGGCGAAGCGGGTGTGGGGAAAACCGCCGTGGTCGAGGGTTTCGCTCAGCGCGTCGCCGCCGGGGATGTGCCGCCTGCCTTACGTGATGTCTCGGTCCGCACGCTCGATATCGGCCTGCTTCAGGCCGGGGCCAGCATGAAGGGGGAATTTGAACAGCGCCTCCGGCAGGTGATTGAAGAGGTTCAGGCTTCGCCCAAACCGATTATTCTCTTTATTGATGAAGCTCATACACTCATCGGTGCGGGCGGGTCCGCCGGAACCGGTGACGCCGCCAATCTCCTCAAGCCGGCACTGGCCCGCGGCACGCTCCGCACCATCGCCGCCACCACCTGGGACGAATATAAAAAACATATTGAAAAAGACCCCGCGCTCACCCGGCGATTTCAGGTGGTGAAAGTGGAGGAACCGTCCGAGTACAAGGCGATTTTAATGCTCCGCGGTCTGGTCTCTCCGCTTGAAAAGCATCACCGCGTCCAGATATTGGACGAAGCGATTGAGGCCGCCGTACGGCTTTCGCATCGTTATATTCCCGCCCGACAATTACCCGATAAGGCGGTCAGCCTCATTGATACAGCGGCGGCGCGTGTGGCCGTAAGTCAGAACGCCGTTCCCGCTCAGCTTGAGGATACCCGTCGCACCGTCGAGGCGCTCGAAGTGGAGCGGACGATCCTCACCCGGGAAAGCCATGTCGGTGTGGATCATTCGGCCCGTCTGGCGGAACTGACGGAGAAACTTGATCAGCAAAATAAACGGCTCACCGAGCTTGAAGACCGCTGGAAAAAGGAAAAAGAACTCGTGAGCCGAATCCTGGAATTGCGACATCAACTGCGGGCCGCCGGTGAAAAACTGGATCAGCCAACGGTTGGCGCCGCCGACGGAGGACGAACTTCCGCTTCTCCCTCTGGAATCGCCGCCGCCGAATCAGAATCAAAGGCAGCAGGCGATGGGATCGCCGTCCTCTCCGATGCTGATCGCACAGCCCGCCTTGCCGAACTCTCCCAGTTAAATGGTGAACTGGCAACCCGTCAGGGCGAAACACCGCTGATCTTTCCCACCGTCGATCAACAGGCCGTTGCGTCGGTCGTGGCGGACTGGACCGGCATCCCCGTAGGGCGAATGGTGAAGGATGAAATCCAGCAGGTTCTTAATCTGGTGGACATCCTTGAAAAACGTGTGATCGGGCAGCGACCGGCATTGGAACAGATTACGCGGCGTATTCAGGCATCGCGCGCGCGGCTTGATAATCCCAACCGACCCATCGGCGTCTTTATGCTGGCAGGGCCCTCAGGTGTCGGCAAAACCGAAACCGCCCTGGCTCTGGCGGAAAGTCTTTATGGCGGCGAACACAATCTCATCGGCATCAACATGAGCGAAGTTCAGGAAGCCCATACCGTGAGCACGCTCAAGGGATCGCCGCCCGGCTACGTCGGCTACGGCGAAGGAGGTGTGCTGACCGAGGCGGTGCGCCGCCGCCCCTATTCCGTCGTTCTGCTCGATGAAGTGGAAAAAGCCCACCGTGACGTGCATGAGATATTTTTTCAGGTATTTGACAAAGGATGGATGGAGGATGGCGAAGGGCGACTCATCGATTTCAAGAATACCATTATTATTTTGACGACCAACGCCGCGCAGGACACCGTTGTCAACATGTGCAAAGACCCCGAACTCATGCCGGATCATGAATCACTGGAAAAGGCACTTCGCGGTCCGCTCATCAAGGTGTTCCCCGATGCCCTGCTCAATCGACTTCTCGTGATACCGTATTATCCGATTACGCCTGCGGTGCTGCGCCAGATCATTCATCTGCAGCTTTCCAGAGTCAGGCACCGGGTGCAGGAAGTGCATAAGGTTGAGATGACCTATCATGACGCCGTACCGGAACTCATCGCACGCCGCTGCACAGAACTTGAACGCGGTGCGCGGATGATTGACGCCATGATCACCAATCAGATGCTGCCCGACATCGGCCGAGAAATCCTCAACCGCCTGATGCGGCAGGAGACGATCCGAAGCATCCATGTTAAGGTGAAAGATGAGCATTTTGATTACGAATTTGCCGTCCATGGGGACGGGGTGCGATCCGGCTCGTAAAAATGTTATGATCTCCTGAACGGGGAAGGAGTTGACGCTCATGAGCTACGATCAGAATAAATGGCCACTGGCGCTGGATACCGCCTTGGGCGCCAATGCGTGGGCGGTGGTGTCCATTCATGGAACCGAGGCGCTTTCCAACATGTTTGTGTACCGGGTTGATGCGCTGCTGATGACGGCAACTCAAAACGTCGCCGCCGCGCTGCTCGGCAAAGCCGTTACGATTCGGATCGGTCTGCCGGGGGCGGCGGGCCCGGGTCTTCCCCCCGCTCTGCGCGGCGGTATTGTCGTCAACTGCACCCGCATCACCGACGCGA
>DAHWIP010000253.1:3206-3438 GCA_027344975.1 Phycisphaerae bacterium | reverse complement strand
AGATGTTCAATGAGCGGTCGGGATGCATTGGGCTGCGGCATAAAATAATATCCTCACGCAATGACCTTATTGAGCGGATAGCTGATCAATCCCGTCGCGCCGGCGCGCTTGAGTTGCGGCACCAGTTCACGCTCCAGCCGCTCTTCCACGATCACTTCAACCGCCACCCAGCTTCCGTCGGCCAGCGGAGAAACCGTCGGCGATTTTTCCGACGGCAGCAGACGGAGGATGG
>DAHWIP010000253.1:0-3196 GCA_027344975.1 Phycisphaerae bacterium | reverse complement strand
TGTTGAGCTTGAGGCCTACCTTTTCGCGGGCGTTGATGGCCCCCTGAAGCAGCAGGGCGAGATTTTCAATTTTTTCACGCTTGCCCGCATCTTTCCATGCATGATGATTGGCAATGAGGCGCGTGGTGCTGGTGAGGAGCGTATCAATAATGCGGAGATTATTGGCGCGAATGGACGAGCCTGTTTCCGTAATATCCACAATGGCATCCAGCAGCCGCGCTTTAACTTCCGTCGCACCCCAGCTGAATTCCACCTTGACGGGGATTTTGCGGTCTTCAAAATATTGTCGGGTCACCCGCACGAGTTCGGTGGCGATCACACCGTCGGCAAGATCTTCGGGCTTCTGAACCGCTGATTCCTGCGGCACGGCGAGCACCCATTTGGCGGGACGGCTGGTGGCCTTGCTGTAGACCAGTTCCGCCACTTCATGCACATCGGAATTATTTTCGCGAATCCAGTCTGATCCGGTCAGGCCGACATCGACGACGTTCTCCTCGACATAGCGCGACATTTCCTGGGCGCGAAACAGAACAACTTCAATGGTCGGGTCGTCGATCGTGGGAAAATAGCTTCGATCATTGATGGATATCCGCCAGCCGGCACGGGCGAAAAGATCCACCGTCGCGCTCTCCAGCGATCCCTTCGGTATACCAAGCCGCAGAATGTTCGGCTGAGATTTAAGCATGATGGCTGCCTCCAGTACGTCTGAGTTTTATCGCCGCCAGCCGACCGGAGATCGGCGGGCTGCAGATCATTATTTTTTTGCCGCCGTTTTTTTCACCGTTATCGGCTTGGATTTTGGAGTCCGGACTTTCGCGGGCGGCTTGGCGGCAGGCGGCGGTTCCACCGGCGGAGCGGCAGGAGTGGGCGGCGCCAGAACCGGTGAGGGCGCCTTGGCTACGGGCGGCCAGGTTTTGGGTGCCCAATCTTCGAGTTCCTTTCGCGAGCCGAGGTAGAAGTTGTGCATTTTTTTGGCGATAATTTCGCGCTCCAGCGTCTGCTGTGCCTCCAGAGTGGTGCAGCGTTCATCCAGCAGGCCCCTGCTGATCAGCCATAGCAGCAGTTTGGTATCCACGGGGCAGGCCGTTACGTCAAAACATTCCAGCCCGACGACTGCTTCAACATAGGGCGTCATACCGGCCAGGGTTTTGAGGTAATTGCGTATCTCGGCCTTTTTCATATTCTGCAGCGAGGCCAGTGACATCTGGTTTTCACGTTCATAGATCGACTGCAGGGCGCGATGCAGAAGCGAACTCCGATGCTCGGAAAATGGATAGCGAGCGCCCAATATCGCCGCCACCTCAATCGCGGGTGTCACCCGCAACTCGTTGAGATCGACCATGGCGGCCGCCAGGCGCGCCTCGGCGGCCTGGGCCCGGGCGCTGTCGGCATCAAATTCCAGAAACGCCCGCACCATGCGTGGAATGGCGGTTTTAAGCCGCGCCTGCCCGAGGGGTAATTTGACAAGCTCTTCAACATTGCAGAAGGTGGTACATAGATGGGCCAGGGGCATGGCGACTTCGCCGGGCTTGACCGAGCCTGCGCTCACAAAGCGATCAATCATCTTCTTGCGTGCGACCTGGAGATTGGGTTTCTTCTTCATTCAATTTCCTCTATGGGTGTCCGGGGCAGTTCCGGGCCGGACAAACCGGGCTCAGCGGTGCGGATAACGGGCGCCGGTGGCACCGTGCCGGCATCCGCCGGAGCAGCGGACGACTCGGATACCGTTTTTAATATTTCCAGCACTTCTGACTGCTTCTTCAGCGATTCGTCAAGAACAAAATGGAGCCGCGGCACACTGCGCGTCGCAAGGTTTTTGGCCAGAGTCCGCTGAATCGTCGGCCGGGCGGACTGAAGACCCTGCATCACGGTACCGGCGGGAATATCGGAAAGAATGCTCACATGCACTTTGCAGTCGTGCAGATCGGCCGTGAGGTCGATATGCGTAATGCTCACCAGCCCCATGACCCGCGGATCGGCCACATCGCGCAGCAGGGCGGTCGACAGAATGCGCCGTATCTGAGATTCAAGTTTCTGTTTTCTGAAATTCATCCCGGATTTACGCCTGTTTCATCACACTGCACCGCCGCAGTATCCATCTTCTCTACGTTAAGCCGCCTACAGAATTTCAATCTGGTAATCGAGAAGCTCCAGCCGCCGTTCCATTTCAATGGAATGCACCATGCGGGAGAGTGCCCCTTCAATCAACCGGCGGTCCGTTCCTACCATGGCGACTCCGAGCATGGCGAATTGAGGATGATCCGCATCGCCGATCTCTGCGACCGAAACATTATGGTGGTGATGCCATCGGTCTTTCACTGAACGCAGGATTTTGCGTTTGTCGCGTGCGGTCAGGGCATCACCCACTTTCAGATTCACCTGTAATATTCCAATATTCACTGGTCCAACCCATGCCAACGGGCCCGAAAGCCCTCCATGGATATTAAAGCGTCCGGGCTACATCAATGGTCTTATACGCTTCCAGACGGTCGCCGACTTTTACATCATCGTACCCCGCCAGTTTCAATCCGCATTCCATGCCGGAGCGCACTTCCTTCACATCGTCCTTGAACCGTTTGAGTGAATCGAGCGCCAGATTCTCCACCACGACGATGCCGTCGCGGATGAGGCGATATTTGTTGGATCGGTTCAGCGCTCCATCGGTCACCATGCATCCGGCGATGCTGCCGATCTTGGTGACGCGGATCACCTTGCGGATTTCTGCCCTGCCGACCACCTGCTCCTGTTTCTCGGGCGAAAGCATGCCGGCAAGGGCCTTGCGGATATCCTCGCTGATTTCATAAATGATACGGTAAAGGCGGATATCCACGCCGGTTCGCTCGGCGAGTTTGCGTGCCGATTCATCCGGAGCCACCGAAAAGCCGATGATCATCGCGCCGGACGCTTCCGCCAGCAGGACATCACTTTCGGTAATCCCACCGACGGCGGCGTGCAGCAGTTTCACCTGTACTTCTTTGGAAAGCTCTTCGGTGACCACTTTTCGCAGCACATCCACGGAACCCTGCACATCCGCTTTGAGGATGACATTGAGTTCACGCACCTCGCCCTGCTTGATGGTTTCAAAGAGATTATCCAGCGTAACCTTGCTGCGCCGGGCAATTTCCGATTCCCGCTGGGCAACGGCCTGTTCCTCGGCGATCGCCTTGGCCCGCGAGATATCCTCCACACTGTAAAA
>DAHWIP010000252.1:0-3498 GCA_027344975.1 Phycisphaerae bacterium | reverse complement strand
GATCGAGGGTGAATACGTATTGTGAGCCTGTGGCATTTTGCAGGAAAAATTTGGTGAGGGTGCCGTTGGGTGCGTAGGAGGTTGTCGTCGCGCCAGCAAAATTATAACTGTAATCAAAAGAAAGTGAGAAGGATTCGCCGGGGTTAAGTTGGTCATTGGACGTAAAGACGTTGTCCTGCGAGGCGCCGTTGGAGATGTTAAACCCGCTGAGCAACTGCCCGTAGGTTGTACCGGGCGCTGACGGCGTAGTGAAACCGCCCATATCCGCAGGGACGGCAAATGCTGCGCCAGTCGAGATCGCCAGTGCCGCCGTGCACACGATGGAGAGATGAGATAGTCGCATGGTTGAAACTCCCTGAAAAAACATCAGAGAGCGGATAAAAAACACTTTTCACCCGCGTCCCCGGAACTTGGATAACCGATTGCTCTCATCTTCTCTTTTGGGCCTTCTGTTCTCGATACCTCCTCGTCAACTGACTTACTCTGTTACTCTCCAATAACCCGTTGGTTTCGCCCTTCAGGCGTTTTGATTCCTGCCGCGAAAGTTTTCGTCTACCGGCCTACCGCCCGACCTTGCCGCCTTCCTTTAAGCAGCAATCCCAAGGCTCCAAGCCCGAAAAGTGCCAGAGCCGCAGGCTCAGGTGTCGGAGCGGTGGGTATGGTCGTCGTGATTTTTGCCGTGTGTACCGCCGGCTGATTGTATGAATATCCCTGCGTGGGCGTCAGCGAGCGGCCGTACGACCGGACATTGTACGTTGGAGCGGGTGGATACGGGATACCGGGCAACGGGGCCGGCAACAAGGTGCCGATGCTGATCAGGCCTGCCAGATATTGCTGATCTGAATCCACCTGCGTGAGTGCGCCACCTTCAACCGGATCGGTGCTGGCTCGGCCGTTGCCCGCCTGGTTGAGCACATAAACCCATACTTTTTCATTGTTGATGTTGTATTGGGCGGGTGACGGTACGCCGCCGGTTGCACTGGAAAACCCGGAATTTCCAAGATCGACAAATTTGGCCGAGTTATCCAAGCTGCCGCCGAACTCCCAATAAGTTTGCGAATTTATACCTGCGTAGGCCATGGAGGCCGGGCCGTCGGCGTCATAGTTTACCACCGTTGTAGTGGCACCCGCATTAACCGCCAAACCGAAAAATCCCGACAAGCAGGCGGCTACGGCCGTGATGATTATTTTTCGGTTTCCACCCAATGCACACCTCTGCATTCCGTACTTCATCGACTCTCTCCTCGATAGATACGGGCCGCTTCGTCCAGCCGATAACAAAACCGGCACGATCCGAATGGCCAAACCTTAATTTCTTGCTGTCTGCTTCCCTGGCTACCGCTGAACGGGCCATAGCCCGATGCGATCACCTTTACTTGGGAGGATATGATTTTTGGTGTCTAATCGCCGCAGCGATCTAAGCACCGCCTCCGAGGAAAAGATTAGCATATTCCGGGGGTCAAGTCAACAAAAATCTTACCAATCCCATAATGATCCCTTAATTTTGACACCCATTGCATAAATTCGCAAATATAAAATATAAAGTTTTTCCTTTGTCTGCCGAAATTACGGTCGCTTGGCACAATCAAGCAAGATGGAATCCAGCTGCGGGTACCGCGAACGGGTGAAATTGCGCCAACTGAGTGGGCGGTAGATATCCATCCGGATAAGGCAACTTCAACTACTGTGTTGGAAGATTTTTAAGCCCAATGACTCCGAGCGCTTGACCATAGCGGCATGTCCGGCGATTATTGAGTTGGTCGGCGGGCCAGAGGTTAATCGGGTGTCGGCAGGTGTGTGCCTGCACAAGACGCAATTCGACCACGCCGCCAAGGGTTTCGGTTTTGGCATTGGAGGCACTTACCGATGGCGATGAGTAAACAAAATCGCAGCGCGCTCCCAATCGGCACAATATTTCTCGCATTCCTTTTTGTGATCGCAGCTGCTCTGGCAATCGTGTTCTATCTGCAGGTCGGCAAATTGCAAAAGGAGGCCTCGTCAGCGAAAAGCAAGTTGGCGCTCTACGTGTCTCCCATGTCTGAGCAAAACCCGAGCCTCAGCCGCTTGATTTCGGCGGCTTCGCCCGACCGTACCGTAGTGCAGCAACTTCTCAAGCAGATTTCAGAACTCAAGCAGACCATCTCCGGTACCAGCGCCCCGGTAGCCCAGATTGTGGGTGTGACGGGAACCGCCAATACCGCCCTGACCGCAGTGGGCGTGCCAACCGGCACGCCGCTCATTAAGGCTCTGAAGACCCTTGGCACGCAGTTGGCGGCCGCCAATAAAAGTGCCGATGAATACCACGCACTTTATCGCAACTATCGGCGGCGGTTTCATTCGGTGGAGGCGTCCTTTAATGCCAATGTTGCCGCGATGAAGAGTAAGTTGACCGAGGCGGAGGCTCGCATTGCCGCGCTCACGACTCAGCGTAACAGTCTCGCATCGCAGGTGGCTACACAGGCTTCGGGCTTTCAGTCGCAGATATCCGCCCAGCAGACCAAATATGTGTCGGATCTCCGCAACCAGGTGGTGCAGACTCAGCAATATAAACAGGAACTCGCCCGAAAAGACATGACGATCGCGCAGTTGCGGGCAACCATTGCCGGTTCGCGTCCGCCCAGCCAGGGAGCCGATGCCATCGAGGCGCAAGCCGCCGGTAAGGTATTAAAAGTTTCACCCAATGGTGATCTGGTCTACATCAATCTCGGCCGGGCCGATCATGTCAGTGTCGGTCTGAGCTTCGCCGTTTACAGTGCTCAGGCAGGAATCTCCAGCGGCAAACATGCCGGTGGCAAAGGTTCCATCGTCATCACCAAGGTCGGAGAATATGCCTCCGTTGCCCGTATCACCCATGTCGCCTTCAATCAGGCGATTTATCCCGGCGATCTGATCGCCAACCCGGTGTACTCGCGGGACCTCCATCGGCATTACACGTTTGTGGTCTATGGTGATTTTGATGTCAACGGCAACGGGGTTCCCTCAGCCGCAGGTCGCCGACAGATTGTCCGCATGATCGAGGCATGGGGCGGACGGGTGGTCAATCACCTCACCAGCCAGACAGATTTTGTTGTGCTCGGATCACCTCCGTCGACCACCGTCGCTCCGGCGACGCCATCCGCAGATAATTCGGCTATGGCAAAAATGCAGAGCGAATCGTTGGCCCGGTATAACTCGCTCCAGACAAGAGCCCAATCGCTTTCGATCCCGGTGCTTGACGCCAATCGTTTCCTGGCAATGGTCGGTTATTATGTTCACCCCCTTGAACCGGGCGATTAATCTGACGTTGTCGTGTGTCGCTGTCAATGATTGAAAGATCCGCTGTCCTGCAGCGGGTCTTTCTTTTTTGTCCTCCGAAATATTAAGTGAGAAGTGTGCATAAATGAATGTAATCGATGCCGCCTTTGCTCCCGGCCGCACGGTTCTGTGTCCATTTGTGACCGCCGGTTATCCGTCGCTGGACACCCTCGGTCCGACACTCCTGGCCATGCAGGCGGCGGG
>DAHWIP010000251.1:0-3523 GCA_027344975.1 Phycisphaerae bacterium | reverse complement strand
ATCCCAAGGCGATGGCGCCGATGATACTCATCGCAACGAGTTCATTCACATTGGTCTGCCCTTTAGCCAGCCCTCGTACTGCAGATAAGATGATCGGTCCGCCAGATATCAGCGCGGCCAGAAAACCGAGCGCCCGGGCCAAGGGAACTTCATGCGGAAATTGATAAAAGATCATCGCCAGGATCAGCAGGGCGACGGTAACCGGGACGATCACCGTCAACTGAAAATTCAATCCGACGCCGGCGTGAGTGTGCCCCCCCTCACCATGATCATGCCCACAGGCGCAACCGATACCGTCGGTCTGTCCGGGATCATGTGCATGTTCGTGGTCGTGGGTATGGCCATGGTCAGCATGAGCCGTTGAAGCCTGAGTCATGATATCTCCGTCTACATTTCCGGACGTCAAAGCACTGCGGTAAAACCGCTGCGATCCGACGGCGATGCCCCACCTTGCCTGTCGGTGATGGCGATACCTACCGCGGTATTATCGGCACTTGACGTGCTAAGGCTGAAATACAATCCAGCCACTGCATTCGGTTACGTAAAAGCCGCGATCCTAGTTCAGGGTGGTGGCGGGTATGCCAAGAGGTACCGAAGAAACTCTGGACAGTAACTCGGGCCACACATAAATCGCAATCGCGAAATAGCATCAGGCTTTTCGTGAATAAACAATTCAACGTGCAGGTAGCCTGAGGCTTACGCCGTAGAGAATGATATCACGTTGCTGCCGCAATCGAAAGAGCGTAGACACAAAATGTTGGGTCGTGGATTTTTTCAGGTAGGCTTAATACGGACGTGCGATGGCGAGCATTGAACGGTCAGCAAGCAGGCATCGTGCTGCGAACGACGAGATCAGCTCTTGTACCGGAATGGACACACTGGTACGCAAGGGCGCCGGCAGAAACCCGTGCGCGTTGTCGTGTCGTCCTGGCGCTTCGTGCAAGAAAAAATAGATGACATCACGTCGTAGGTACGATTCAATATGTGCTCCGCGTTCGTCTTTCTACTTCCTCCTCTCAGCCGGCGCCGCCAGCCCGGCCGAACTCCGCATTGATTTTTAGCACCGCCGGGGCGAAGATAACACTTGGACAGACGCCGACGTGACGGTATGGCGGCGGTGCAGGAGCGGTCCGGTGAATCTAAATGATTTTATAGTGTTACGCCGGCCCCGCTGGGATCGCCTCAACTCCCTGCTTGACCGCTATGATGGTCGTGGCAAACCGCTTACCGCCGCCGAATCTGAGGAAATCTTCACGCTCTACCGCCTCGTTTCCAGCGACCTGAGCCTGATGCGGACCGCGGGGGGCAGTGCCGCAGTGACTGAATTTCTCCAGCGGCTCGTGGCCCGGGCGTATCAGACGCTTTCGCCACCCCCACATCAGTCTTTCTTTCGGGCATGGTGGCGCCTGCTGCGGCATGAATTCCCGGCCACCGCAAGGCGGCAATGGATGGTGCTGCTTTTGGCGGCGGGTATCATGTTCGGCGGAACGGTGTTCGGCTGGGTAACCACCAGTCTGCACCCATCCACGGCCCTTTCCATTGTGCCGCGGGAGTTCTGGCGACAGCGTCCCGCTCACCGCGTCAAGGAGCGATTCGACATACAATCAGGGAAGCATTTCAGCTACTCAATCAGCCAAAATGTTGCGTTCACCGTCAAGCTCTTTACGCATAATATCCTGGTTGGCATACTCTGTTTTGCTACGGCAACGATATTCGGTGTGATCACCGTCGGCCTGCTTTTTTACAACGGGATGATGCTGGGTTCGCTGGCACAGCGGTATTTTGCCGATGGCGTCGGCACCTATCTGTTGGCCTGGGTGGGGCCGCACGGCTCATTTGAGTTGCCGGCCATCTGCGTGGCCAGTGCTGCGGGCCTGATCATCGCCCGCGCCGAACTCACCCGTGGCGGACGGTACGGGTCGGTCTTGGGCGCCATCCGGGCCCAGCGCCATGATATCATCTGCCTGCTGCTCGGCTCGGCGCATATGTTTGTGGTCGCCGGTATCTTTGAGGGAGGCTTCAGTCAACTTACCAACGCCATCATTCCATATTGGCTAAAGATTTCGGTGGCGGCGCTCCTCTTTCTGCTGCTGAATCTTTACCTGTTTTTTATGCCGGTTGATCAGGCAAAACTCCATTCGGCCCCCTTGGAATATTTCCGGATTCAGTCGGAGAAAACCGCGGGCCGGGAGGCAGTGGCGTCCACCATATCCGGATTATCGGCTACACCGACCAAGAGCTAAATGATGACGAGATCCAAATCCGAGGCGTCCATGAAACCTGATCCTGCACCCAAAACCGATACCCAGTCAACCGGCGATATCGATCCCAAGTTGCTGGATGAACAGATATCCGATTTTGCTCGCGATTATCAGCAATTATGCCGCGGCGTGGAGCAGGTCATCATCGGTCATCATCGAATAGTTGAAATGACCATCGTCAGCATGTTGGCGGGCGGGCATGTGCTTTTGGAGGGGGTTCCGGGGCTGGGCAAGACACTGCTGGTCAAGACGCTCGCACGCCTGCTGGATCTGCAAATGTCCCGCATATCTTTCACGCCGGATCTGATGCCGGCGGATATCATCGGCAGCCATATTCTCCTAACCGATGAAAGCGGTAACCGCCGCCTGCAATTTCAACCCGGACCAATCTTTGGAAATCTCATCTTGGCTGATGAAATCAATCGTGCTGCGCCGAAAACGCAGTCCGCTCTGCTTGAAGCCATGAATGAGCAGACCGTTACCGTCGGGCGGGAGCAACACCGATTGCCTCGACCGTTTTTTGTTCTGGCCACGCAGAATCCCATCGAAATGGAAGGCACATTTCCCCTGCCGGAAGCCCAGCTCGATCGCTTCATGATGAAACTTTGTGTCACCAACCTCTCAGGTGATGATTTAATGCAGGTCATTGCCGGTGTACCGGATGAAATGACGCCCTCACCGATCTTCGACCCGGTCCGCCTCAGTGACATGCAGGCACTGGCCCGACACGTGCTCATCTCACCGGAAGTACTCGCGTCGGCCGCATCCCTGCTGGAGGCGACGCACGGCGAATCGCCCAGCGCCTCAAGCCGAATTAAAAAATATGTGCGGTTGGGATGCAGCCCGCGTTCCGGCCGACAACTTCTGGCATGCGCCCGGGTCGTGGCGCTCGCCGCAGGGCGTACATGGGTGGCCAGGGCGGATATTGCGGCCCTTGCCGCCTCAGTCCTGGCGCATCGACTCCTCCTCAGTTATGAAGCCATCGCTGATGGAATAAGCGCTGCTGATCTCATTGACGAAATAATCGAAACCTCGCGACTCAAATAGGGTAACATCATTCCCCATGGTGGTATGGCAATATCCATGGATATTATTCGGCATCCTGCCGGTCATCATAGTGGCCGGAATGGCACTGACCAAAAATGGCGGTCGGTTGCATCGCCTCACGGTCGTATTGCTTTCGTTTGCCGCACTGCTGACTCTGCTGACTGCCTCCCGGCCGCAGGTTACTGTTACCGCCACGGCTCGGCGTGTTAATTTAG
>DAHWIP010000250.1:0-3539 GCA_027344975.1 Phycisphaerae bacterium | reverse complement strand
GAAGATATGGCGAAGATGGTGTGCCATGTCGTCTGCCTCAATTCTTCGCGCTCAGATTGAAACTGCTCTTGCTCACCGCATTCCTTCGGCGCTGACGCCCGCGCCGCGGATGATTCGCCCGGTTGCGCCCACGGGCGTGGCGGCGGTGGATCGGCTTACCATCGTGTCGCACGACAAATTCAAGGAAATCGTGGATCACGCGGCGGACCCGAACTCGATCATCCGCGTGGGGCTGGAGATCGGGCGCGACATTCCGGAGGCGGGCCGCAAGGTGGTAGCAACGAAAAGCGTCTTTGAGGAGATGATCTCCGGCGCCGGCACACCGCGACCGGCCGGGGCAGCGCAGGGGATGCTTTTCAGCGGGCCGCAGGAGCAGGAAGTTGCCAAAGCGACCTACGACATCATCAGGCAGTACGAGGGGCTGCGTGGGAGCAGACAACTGCTGGATGAAGGGGTGCAGCGGGAGATTGTGGAGAAAGTGCAGGCAACGGTCCGTCCGGCGCAGGGCGTGCTGGAGGGGGTTATTGAATCGGTGGACGTTGCCGCGATCGTGGGCAGGACAACGAGGGCCTACTGCGAGCTTTCCATCGATGTGCCGAAGATTGTGCTCTCCCCCGTGGGCCCGGTGGAATGCCGATATGAGGATTTCGACCTTGACGTGCGGAATATTAATTATCCGCCGGTGGCCCACGACATTCTGATTCGGCACCTGCGGGAGGACAAACAGTACACCCTGGTGGGGGGATCGGGCGTCATCAAGGAAGATCGGCCGGAGGATTACCTGATCCGCGGGCTGGTCGATTTTAATGATATTGATTACGACCGCAGTGCGCCGCTGCTTTACAAGTTGGCCGGGCAGGTGGTGGCGAAGCTGCGGAGCTACCTGAAAAGCGAGGAGGATGTGGAGAACGTTCTTCAATACCACCAGCGTGCCCTGGTGGAGTTGATCCACTCGCAGATGCAGCCCCATTTTGTCCAATCGGCGCCCGAATTCAAAGCCACCGTTACCAGGGGATTCGTCACGTTGAGGGCGAGGGATTATCTGGCCGCAGCGGATGAGCCGGTGCGTGATTTTCATCTGCCGGTGCCGGAGGGTGAGCGCGATCGGATCGGTGCAATGGTGTTCGGCGGATTTCGTAAATGCCTGTATCCGATGCAGAAGTTTGACTCGGATTCCGAGCGGCGTTTCGCGGCCATTCTGGAACGCGATGATGAGGTGCTCAAATGGTTCCGGCCCGGGGCCAGAGACATCCGCATCTATTACCGGGGGCCCGAAGGTGGTGAGCTTGCGTACGAGCCGGATTTTATCGTTGAGGCCGCCAGCGCGAAATATATCTGCGAGGTGAAGCGGAGCGACGAATTGGACGACGTGGTGGTGAGGCAGAAGGCGGCCGCGGCCATGCGGTGGTGCAGTGCCGCCAGCCAGCACGCGAAGGAAAATAATGGCAAGCCGTGGGAATATCTGCTGATCCCGCACGACCGCGTGGAGGAGCAGATGACATTCGGCGCCCTCGCTGCCGCCTGCCGGCCGCCGCCGGAGAATTAGGTCCGCCGGTTGACTTTTCCGCGTCTGTTAGCCGGCACATTTAATTTGCCGATGGATCGCGTTCGCCTGCACCGGCATGCCCTTAAATATTTGCTTGCCGCTGCACCGTCCGTCAGACGGTTTCCTCTTCGCGGTCTTCCAGCAGTCGGTAGCCGACGCCGCGAACCGTATGAATCATCCACTGATATTCGCCGAGCTTCTTTCGCACGGCGGTGACATGCACATCAATCGCACGGTCGGTTACGAATACTTCGCTCCCCATGACGCGGGCCGTAAGCTGATCGCGGGACAGAACCCGTCCACGGGCGACAGCCAAGGCCATGAGAAGTTTGAATTCGGTCGGGGTGACGTTAACGGGCTTGCCGCCGATGGTGATTTCGTGGCGGGACTGATCAATGAGCATGGGGCCGGCGGTGATATGTTGCGGGGGTGCATCGGCGTTGCTCTTGCGTCGCATGACCGCACTGACGCGGGCCATGAGAACCCGCATATTGAACGGCTTGGTCACGTAGTCGTCGGCGCCCAATGAAAGCCCGACAATGATGTCCGTTTCCTCGCCGCGGGCGGTCAGCATGATGATGGGGATACTTGCGGTCTGCGGGTCTCCCTTGAGGCGGGCGGCAACATCCTGCCCGCTCATGCCGGGCATCATCAAGTCCAGCAGGATCATGTCGGGCAGATGCTTGCGGGCCATCTCGAGGCCGAGCTTTCCGTCGTGGCAGGTGAGGACTTCATAGCCGTTGCGAACGAGATTCATGGAGATGAGTTCGACAAGGTCCCGCTCATCATCAACGACCAGAATCTTTTTCTTTCTCGACATATCCACCCAAATCAAACGCGGCGAATTTCCACCGGTGCCATAACAATCCGCAACAATGGGTGAGATGTCAATGCCGAAAGGGGCTTTGAATGAAGAGTTAATCGTTTCTTAGCAATCAGATAACCAAACGCTAAATGATTCGCTCAGAGCGTCGGCGGACATTATTGTTTGTAAAGTTCGCGCATCTTGCCGCATACACGGATGAAATCGCTCCGATCCGCCTCGGAGAGGCCGGTAAGCAATTCGCGTGTGCGGGCGAGCCGCGAATCGCGGAATTCTTCATAGAGCCTGCGGCCGTAATCGGTGATGGTGACATCAATTTTGCGGCGATCCTCGCGGTTTAATTCGCAGGCCACGAGGGGTTGATCGAAATCTTCCTCCAGAGAGCGGATGATCCGCGACATCTGGGCCGGTGCGACGGCGATGGTGCGGAGGATATCTCCGACGGTTTGATTTTCCGGTTTTTGGACGAGGCTTTCGAGCGTGAGGAATTGGGCTTCGGAGAGTTCTTCCGCGCGTCCCCGGCGCGATCGCAGCCGCTCTTTCCAGGCAATAATGGTCAGCGCGAAAATTTCTTCAGCCATCGCGTCGATTGAGTTTTCAGCATTCTCCTGCGCCATTTTTACTCCATAAGCGGCATAAATCGTTGACACTTTTGTACTTTCTCGATTGTAGAACAAATCACGGGGGATGCAACTTGCTTTGAAGGCGTGAATTTCATACCCTTTTGAGTAGTCGGCGGCGGTTATCGGCACTAAAATGAGTCCCAGCCGCTGGGGCCTGCTGACATTTGGATGGGAGCAAGGAAATGGGTGGGCGGTGAATGCGTTATTCCTTAGCAGCGGTAAGCTGGTTGCCGAGAGGGTGTGGTGTACGGGGGACCGGTGGCTCATGTGCCATCGTCGGTTTTGAAACTCATTTGGCTATCGGCGGAAAGTGACTGATGAAGATTGATCAACGGTTTGCGGTTGAGAACGGCACGGAGATTTTCAGCGGCGCCGAACTTATTCTCAAAGGGTGCCTTGAAACACCCGGCGGCGTCGGATTATTAACGGGTTATCCCGGTTCGCCGGTAGCCGGCTTTTTTGATTCCTGCTACGACATTGCGCCACTGCTGAAGGAAAAGGGCGTCTGCGCCAAAATGGCGAACAATGAGGCGATCAGCGTGGCGAT
>DAHWIP010000024.1:0-12681 GCA_027344975.1 Phycisphaerae bacterium | reverse complement strand
TTCATCAGCAATCTGAGTCTCTCGGTCGGGGTGCTGCTATCCCAGCCGGGACAGGTTGATCCGCTGTTTGCCCGCGTAAAAGTACCGCGACTTTTCTCCCGTTGGTACCAGATCAGCAACAACGGGGAAACGATCTTCATCCCGCTGGAAAGTCTGATCGAGAGTCAACTGGGGCTGCTGTTTCCGGGGATGCGTATTCATGAAACGTGCCGTTTTCGTGTGACGCGTAATGCCATCGTCGCCCAGGATGCGGACGACGCCGAAGACCTGCTGGAAGAGGTGCAGGAGCAGTTGCGCGCCCGTCGGTTTGCCGAGACCGTTCGCGTCGAAATTTCCGCCAACATGTCGGCCGAGATGCGTCAGTACATCCTCGACGGCCTGGAAGTTACCGGGCAGGAACTTTTCGAAGTCCCGGATCCTCTGGGGGTATCCGATCTGATGCAGATGGCGGCAGTCCAGCGCCCGGACCTTAAACTTCCGCCATGGAAGCCGGTCTGCACGCCCCCGCTTGCCGATCTGGACGCTAATATTTTTGCCATCATCCGGCAGGGTGATGTCCTCGTGCACCACCCGTACGAAGGGTTCAGCAGTTCTGTTGAACGATTTATTCTCTCGGCCGTTGACGATCCCAAGGTGCTGGCCATCAAAATGACACTTTACCGCACCAGTGGCGATTCGCCCTTTGTGGCGGCCCTGGCCCGGGCGGCGGAATCCGGGAAACAGGTGGCGGCCCTCGTGGAACTCAAAGCCCGGTTTGATGAAGAAAGTAATATCCAGTGGGCCCAGGCCCTTGAAAGTGCCGGCGTGCATGTCGTTTACGGGATGCTCGGCCTGAAAACCCACACCAAAATCGCCCTGATTGTGCGGCAGGAAGATGATGGCATGCGATCCTATGCCCATATTTCCACAGGAAATTATAACAGCCGCACGGCACAGCTTTATACCGATCTGGGCCTTTTCACCTGTCGTGAGGACATTTGCGCCGATATTGTCGATCTCTTCGCCTATCTGACGGGCAGATCATTAAAAAGTGATTATCGCAAACTGCTCGTCGCACCCGTCAACATGCGCAAGCGATTCCTTGATCGCATCGATCGTGAAATTCAGCATGCCGCTCAGGGGCGGCCGGCGCGAATTATCGCCAAGATGAACGCCCTTGAGGATGTGGAAATTATTGATGCCCTCTATCGCGCCAGTCAGGCCGGCGTGGAAATTGACCTCATCGTGCGCGGTTTTTGCTGTCTCAAACCGGGTGTTCCCGGCCTCAGTGATCGAATACGTGTATGCAGCATTATCGGCCGGTTCCTTGAGCATTCACGCATGTTCTGGTTTCAAAATGGCGGCAAACCTGAGGTGTTTATGGGGTCCGCTGATTGGATGAGTCGTAATCTCTCTCATCGTGTTGAGGCGGCTGTCCCGGTGGAGACACCCGCTCTGGCGCATCGCATCGAGGAAATCCTGCACATCATGCTGGCCGATCAGCGGCAGGCCTGGGACCTGGGCCCGACGGGCGTCTGGACGCAGCGGCAACCGACGGGCGAATCTCCTCAGCCCGGCACCCACGCCCTGCTTATGGAGCTCACCGAACATCGCCAGCATGCCGCATTACCCGGACAGTAGATTTCCGGCGGCTCAGAGGGTATCAGCGCATCAGAGCGGCCTTCAGTTATTGGATGTTCAATTATCGGCGGCGGATATTGAACCAAAATCCCCAGAATCGACGATTTAATCTCCTTGCCATGGCTGATGAACCTAGAATCGGAGGTCGGATGTTGTTGGCACGCGGTGCTGTTGGGCCGTATGTCAGACATCCATTGCCACGGAGGCGGCCATGGAGGCGAGACGAAAAATCACGGCGTCGGGAAGGCGCAATGGCGCCCGCTGGGGATTAATGCTGCTGATTTTACTCTTTTCTGCGCTGTCAGTGACCGCACTGCAGACGGCACGAGAACTTCGCATAACCTTTTTATTGCAGGGCATTGTCAGTCGGCAGATGCAGGCGGTCTCTCACCTGCAACATGCCACTTTGCTTTTGACGCGGAAGCAGTTCATCGAATTCTCCCCTCACAGTCGTGCACGCGTGGAAGCCGTTACCGCCATTCGTCATGATCTGGATTCCCTTCCCCGCCATCATGTTGCGGCGTCCATCCGCTTTCACACCCGGCGCGCCGACGAATTGCTGGATGCCATTGCCCGTCCCGCGGATAGTCCGTCCGCGGTATTAAATATCGCCCGCGATCAGACCAAATTGCTCCGCGAAATTAATCTTATTGATGTTCAATTGCGCCGTGCCATGGCGCAGAGCCGCCCACGGGCTGGGCAGGCACTGCAGCGAGCCCGAAAGTGGGGAGCGGCTTTCGCCGTAACCCTGGTGCTGACGTTGGCGATCTTTTTCCTCCGCATCCTGTTTCAGGCGGCGACCCAGCGCCGTGCCGTCAAAACTCTTGCAGATGAATTGCAGCGTGACGCCCTTACCGGTTGGGCCAATCGGGCGATTTTTATTGATGCCATGGATCGCGGGCTTGCCCAGGCATCCCGGGCTGCTCGCCACGCCGCCGTACTGTTTCTGGATCTGGATCGATTCAAGATTATTAATGATCGCTTCGGTCACGCGGTGGGAGATGAGGTGCTGCGTCAGGTTACCCGCCGCTTTTCCGCCGTGATTCGTTCCGGCGATCTGCCGGCCCGCGTGGGTGGCGATGAACTCGCCATCTTCATGCCCGACCTTCCGGATGATGCTGCCGCCGCCGAACTCGCCCGCCGACTTATCGCATCGCTGCATGATCCGCTGCCGATTGGTGGTATACCGGTGAGTGTGGGCTTGAGTATCGGCATCGCCATCTTTCCCGCTAATGGGCAATCGGCCGCCGAGCTGATCGATGCGGCCGATCAGGCCATGTACAAGGCCAAACAGCAGGGGGGTGGTTACGCGTACCATACCGCCGGCGTCACTGCCCAGGTGGTCCGGCAACAACGTCTGGCCAAGGACCTGCTCGTTGCCGTGCGCGAGGATCAACTCATGTGCGTTTTCCAACCGATCTTCGCCGCCAAGTCCCGCTATCCTGTAGCAGTCGAGGCACTCATACGCTGGCGCCATCCGCAATTCGGTGTCATTTCTCCGATGGAATGGCTGCCGATGGCTCAGAGAGCCGGCGTCCTCTCCAGTTTTACCCCCACCATTATCGAGCACGCCCTCAGAGAATTGCCCGGTTGGCGGAAGATCGGATGGTCGCCGCGTGTGGCGATTAATATTTCGGCCTGCGAATGCCTCAATGCCGATGTCCCCGCCATCCTCGATGAATGTCTGAAGAGCTTTGGCCTCAAGGGAAACGAGGTCGAGCTGGAAATCACCGATAATCTTCTCGCTGCACCCGCAGCGATCGAGACGCTCATCAAGCTCAGGAAAATGGGTGTGGGGATCGTGATGGATGATACGAGTGGCGGCTACCCAAGTCTTCCCACGCTCAATCGCCTTCCACTGACCCGGGTGAAGGTAGACCGGATCGCCATCAGTCAGATAACCCGTTCGGCGCGAGAACTGGAACTTTTCTCCGCTTTTGTCGCCCTCGCACATCGGTTGGAACTGCAGGTGATCGCGGAAGGGGTTGAAACCGAATCGCAGGTTAAGGCCATTCTTGCCACCGACTGTGATTTCATGCAGGGTCACTATTTCGCATCGGCTCAGGACGCCGATATTCTGGCCCGTCAAATCAAGCAACTCACCATCCGTGCCCAGGCGGAATCCGCCGGCAGGTAAAACCTGATAGCATGTACCCGCGTCGCGTCACGCCGCCGCCGGGCGCCGCTTTTCCATCATCATCAGCGGGGCGGCGAGGCCGAGTGCAAACAGGCCGTACTCCCCCGGCTCCCACTTCGATGCATCTCGACATTTCCGCTACGCCTGACCGTATGCCGGGGAAGACGACAAATTTTGGCGAATGGCGATAATGGCCCCCAGCATGGTTTGCATCGATGATAGGGAATGCGTTCATGGACCTCAATGGAGTTTCGCTGATTGCCGGTCTGCCATCCTCTGGAGGCAAGCGGACATTCACCGCTATTGCGGCCGCCACCGGGGCGCCGCTCCCGCCGCCATATTATTGTGCAGAGCCGGAGGACGTCGATCGCGCCGCCGCTAAAGCCGCGGAGGTTTTTCCGGTGTTCAGTCGCCTGCCGGCTATCCGCCGGGCAGAACTGCTGCGCAGTGCGGCGGTGAATCTGTCGCGGCAGGCTGCCGCGATAGTCGAGCGTGCTAATGCCGAAACAGCCCTCTCCAGCGGCCGCCTGCATGGTGAACTGAGTCGTACCAGTAATCAACTGCTGATCTTTGCGCATCTGCTGGAAGAGGGCTCGTGGGTGCAGGCACGAATTGACACCGCCGATCCGATGCGCAAGCCCACTCCCAAACCGGACATTCGCAGTCTGCTCCGTCCGATCGGCCCGGTGGTGATTCTCGGGGCCGGCAATTTCCCCCTGGCATTTTCACTGGCCGGTGGAGATACGGCCTCGGCACTCGCGGCAGGGTGTCCGGTTATTTTCAAGGCACATCCGGCTCATCCCGGCACCAACGAACTGGTAGCCCAAACGCTCTATCAAAGCATTGCGGAGGTCGGCCTGCCCCCGGGAATATTTTCTCTCCTTTATGATGATTCCCACTTCGTCGCTCGCGCCGCAATTCAACACCCGGCCATTCGTGGCGTGGCCTTTACCGGATCGTGCGAAGCAGGGCTTGCGGTAGCCCAGCTTGCGGCGGATCGGCCGGAGCCCATTCCTGTTTTCGCCCAAATGGCTGCACCCAATCCCGTCTTTATCCTGCCCGGTGCACTGCAGCACCGAAGTATGCAGATCGTAGAGGCGATTGCCCAGTCCATTACATTGAGCGTAGGGCAATATTGCACCAAGCCGAGCATCGTCTTCCTGCCGGAGGGGCCGGACGCCGAATCGCTCGCCTCCAGTCTGGTGCGGATTCTCTCCGCTGTGCCCGCAGCACCGATGACATCACCGACCGTCGCCGAGCAATATCGCAGGCACGTATCTCGTCGGCTTTCAGCACTGGGCGTGGACCGATTGACGGGTGAGTGGAAGGATCCGCCGGATGGGCCATCATGGGTGCTCCCCGCCGTTTTGCGAACCGATGCGGAACATTTCCTGCACCAATATCAACTCCACGATGAAATCTTCGGACCCGCGACGCTGCTGGTTACCTATCGTGACGATCCTCAGGTGGTACAACTGGCCGAAAACATCGGTGGACAAATGGCCGTTGGAATATTTGGCACGCCGGAAGATTTTTCACAACACATCGACCTGCTCGGAATTCTTGAACAGCGTGCCGGGCGGCTGGTATTCAATGGCACACCGACCCGCGTTGAACTCTGCAATGCGATGGCGCACGGCGGGCCTTTCCCGGCAACCAATGTGGATCGCTTTTCGGCGGTCGGCTCGACAGCCATTTATCGCTTTGTCCGGCCCGTCACATTTCAAGATGCGCCGCAGGCACAACTTCCGGATGAGCTCAAAGATGAAAATCCGCTCGGAATCCTCCGCGTATTAAACGGGGCTATTACGGGCGCGGCGGTGCACAGCCGTTAAATAATCATACTCAGCCCTCCCGACATCGATTCCTCAGAGACATCGAAACATGGAATGGGCGTCCGCTCGGACATTCGGTTGAACCGGCCGACAATCAAAAACCAATGCGCGGTTTATTTTTTTGCGACCACGATAAAATAGGCGTCGATGCCGAGAAGGAGACGATATCCCCCTGATTCCCGTGGCGTGCGTCTGGTGCACTCGCCAGCCGACATTCGTGGCGATCATTGCGTTTTAATGGTGAAATCATCAGATGAGCTTGATGCCGTGCTCGCGTTGGCCCCATCGGGTGGTTATCGGCGGGTGTGGGGACTCTGCGCGCCGTTTGTGATCCGTAGCGAGATTTTACCGGCGTTGATGACGCGGTTTGAACGCATTGCCTGGTTCGACTCACCGGATCATATCTCGCAGGCGAAGCGGAAAGCGATTGAACGACATGACTCATCCGTCATCCTCGGTTCCCTGTTTGATGGGCGAACGGGCACACTGAGCCTGATGCGCTGCGATTTATCCTGTGCCATCATCCCGCGTGATCTGGCGCATCGCCTGTGGGGAAGCCGCGATCAGCGACCGGAGCTTTCCGATGATGGGACGATTCTCAGTTGCCACGAGCGGAACATCCCGGTCGTGGAGGTGCTCGCGACGGTTGATCCCGTCTTCCGGCGTGAATACCGCCGTCGTATCTGGGCGCTGCAGCGGGATATGGGATCGCGTATCCGACACCTGCGTAAATTGCGCGGTGCCCGCCGCGAGGATTTTCCCGGCGTGACCGCCAAAACGGTCGCCCGCATCGAGCGCGGTGAAATCAGGAATCCTCAGAAGGAAACGTTACGACTTATCGCCCTGCATCTGGGCGTGAAACCGGATGAACTGCTCGGCTCTCCAACCCGTTATTAATCTGCATCGCCGCTGGATTACCAACGACATCACGATCGCAAAATTGTCATTCCAGTTCCCAGGTGTGTTCCTCGACACTGCTGTAACTGGACAGAATTCGGTTGAAAATGTCTTGATCGGCAAGCGTCAGTTCACATTGCCGCCGTTCCATCGCCATCCGTGCAATCGAGACCATTTTATGGAAATCAAGCCGGCTGATTCCCTCGTCCGTCACCCAAGAGAAACTTGGTATGAATTTGGGTGGCCGCGATGTCAGCACCTGACTGGCAAACCCGATAACGGACCCGGTTGAAAGCATGGTGCCGATCCCCAGCTTGGCATGATCGCCGATGATCGATCCCAGAAAATTCATGCCGGTGGATCGGGGCCGACCGTTAATCGGCACGCGCACCTCGCCCAACGTGTTTTTCAGATTGCTGGTGACGGTGCCGGCGCCGATGTTCACCCATTCACCGATAACGCTGTTGCCCAGAAATCCCTCATGCTGTTTGTTGGCGTAACCTTGAAACAGGCACGCCGATACCTCCCCTCCGACTCTGCAATGTGGGCCCAGAACCGTATCCTCACGGATATCCGCGCCGGTACGGATGACGCAGTGTTCGCCAATGTACACCGGGCCGGTAATCACTGCATTGGGGCGGATGATGACATGGTTTTCGATCCAGATAGGGCCGTTGGTGGCGTCGAGGATAACGCCCGGAAAAATCTGCACATCGCTGCCGACGTAGATGTTCTCTTCCGCAAGCACGTAAACGCCCTTCATCGGCTTGCTTTTTTTTGCGTTACCGCGCCGTTTGAAATCCTCCAGCAGCAGGGGGCGCACATGACGGAGCAGATCCCAAGGGAAGCGAATCATGGTGGCATCAATGACTCCCCCGGCCATTTCGTGACTCAGATCATCCAGAAATTTGGATCGCACAATCCGCTTAAGATCAATCGTCTTAAGCCGAGGCCCGGAGATATGCATCCAGGCGAAATCATCCGCGGCTATGCCGGTGGAGTCCGGCGGCGGTTCGACAAACGGCTCGGTCATGAGCCAACGGGCATTGACGAACACAGCCCCGCGGCCGGGTATGACGGGCGGATTGATAGGAATACCCAATCGCTCGCGATATTTCACGGCGAGCGTATCCCGGATCAGGAGCCCTTCCGGTGGCCGGGGCAGATTGCGCAGCATCCGATCGATGAGCAAATCACTGCCACATCGCAGCAGCGAAGCCGGGCGGTTATAGGTCAGGGGGAAAAGATCATCCACGCGGTGATCTTCCAGGATATAAATGGGTGCGGCCATAAGGTATGTCCAATCCCTTGGTGCCCCCCATGCCCGACGGTTGGCCAGGCCGGGATAGGCCATCTGCAACCCATCATGGGGTTGCGAGTAAAAAAACCTCCACCGCGATGTCGTGAGGCGGCAAAGCTCGAACCCTTTTAATAAGGGCGGACCTGCGCAGGAAACGGATCAGGACTACCACAGCTGTTCCGATAAATCGGAACCAGGCTTGTCCGTTCTCGCCAACCCGGGGTCCTTGCTAGTACTCATCGGTCCGAGGCATTAAACCGCTCTAGCTCGAACATGGCAGAGGTATGGGAAATGTAGCCGCGCCACCGGGGAATTGCAACCGGTAGGCGCCTTTGAATCAGGCCGATAACCGGAGAGCCGACGATGATCGTGCCTTCCCACCCCGATATGCGATTGCGTGCCCGTGAGAATCAAGATTCATGACGCCCGCAGTCACGAGCCCCTTTTCACCGTCAGGTTCGCAGACGCTTACCAGCGGAACTATTTCCCGATGCAGAAGCGACTGAAAATCAGCCCCAGAATCGCATCACTGCTGACCGTACCCGTGATCTGCCCGACGGCGTCCAAGGCGGCACGCAGATCGGCCGCCATTAACTCCGGCTCAGTCTCCACCCGATGCGGGTCGTCGACGATTCGCGCCAAAGCGCTATCCGCGATCTCCAGTTGTCTGATATGTCGCTCATTGAGCATCACACGACTACCGGCCGCCGAGGGCTTCGCCAGTGCAAGTTGCCCGATCTGATCTCTCAGTTTTTCAATTCCCTCGCCGGTCACGCTGCTGACTCTCCACTCGCCGTGGTGAGTCCGACCACCGGCGATATCCGCCTTGCTTCGCACGCAGAGAATTGCCACCGCCGATGATGTTGTCCTGGGAAAATCATCGCCGCTTTCCGAAACCCAGATCACCACATCGGCGCGGTCAATCGTATGCTCCCGCATCTGATTCATGGATGTGTGCAGCAGACTTTCGCATGTCTCCAGTCCCGCCGAATCTACCAAATTGACAACACCGCTCGGAGTTCTGAGCGGTGCTGAGATTGAGTCGCGTGTGGTGCCGGCATGCGGTGAGACCATCGCTCGCGGTATTCCCAGAAGGGCGTTGAACAGCGAACTTTTTCCGGCGTTGGGTCGGCCCACCAGCACCGCGATCGGGTGATGTTCCGCGCGACGCCAGCGACGGTTGTGGAACTGCAGTTCCGCAAGTTCACGTCGCAGTGCCGCAGCGCGGACGCCCAATTCCTCCCCGGTGATCACGCCTACATCATGCTCATCGGTAAAGTCAATGCCAGCCTCAACCAGCGCCAGCAGTTCTCCGATCTGCGTCGATTGCCGCATCGCCCACTGATACAGCTCACCGCAGCGCAGGGTGGATGCGGCGGCAAACTCGTGTTCGCTTTGCGCGTGGATCACGGCGTTGATCCCTTCCGCACGGCTGATGTCCATTTTGCCCAGTTCGCAGGCTCGGTATGAAAATTCGCCCGGCCCTGCCGATCGGGCGCCGGCCCTAAGCAGGTCGGCCAGCAGGGATCGGGCCAGCACGGGAATGCCGGGAATGTGCAGTTCCGCCATGTCCTGGCCGGTAAAGCTGTGCGGATTGGAAAATAAGATAAGGCCAGCGGGAATTGATTCGTATTTCAGCCGGACATCTATCCATTGCCGTGGCGGCAGATTTGCCGGCCGCGCCTCCAAAAGGCGCAAAGCCAGATTCCATGCCTCCGGGCCGGAGAGACGCACGATCGCGCGGGCTCCGTGTCCTGGTGCCGAACTCATGGCCGCAATGGTGTCATTCATCTGCATACCGCCAGATTAACCGCTGCGGTACCGGATTTCACGCCACCTCCGGTTCTCTTATCATGGCGGTATAGCCGCATTTTTATCACCAGGTATGGCGTTTACTTGTCGCTCCGCAATTGAATCGGTAACATCCACTTTCTGTGGATGGCGTCATGTTGTGATGTTGATACATGCAGCAAACATTCCATGGTGTCATACCCCGCTAAACGATCAGATATCTCAAGGGGTTATTTATTATGCCTGGTGATCACATTCAAAAACCGGATAATCCGAACCTGAATATAAGTTCCGCCCTGAAGAATCCGCTTTCACGTCGCACGTTTCTGGCCGGTACTGTCGCTACCGCTGTAGCATCCATGGCCGTTTCGCAAGCTGCCCCCGATGAAAACGCAGCCAGATGGATATGGGATCATCAGGCCGGGCCCGTCAATACCTGGATGTGCTTTCGCCGCACGGTGACCCTCTTGAATACACCTCAGCATGCCGTCGCCGAGATTGCAGTTGATTCAAAGTATTGGCTCTGGATCAACGGCAAGCTGGCACTTTTTGAAGGTGCATTGAAGCGTGGGCCGCGTCCGGGGGAAACTTATTGTGATCATTTGAATTTGACACCCTTTCTCAAAGCGGGGGTCAAATACCATTGCTGTTCTGGTCTGGTATTGGGGAAAGAGCGGCTTTTCGCATGTCAGCAGCGGACGAGGCGGTCTTTATTTTGCCGCCGACATTGACGGCATAAAACTGATCAGCGATCATCATTGGAAGGCCATGCAGCATCCTGCCTATGGTCCGAGCACTCCACCGAGTCCCAACTACCGACTTTCGGAATGGAACGTGGAATTTGACGCCCGAAAAGATATCCCCGATTGGGTGGGCGTGAATTTTAACGACACTGCCTGGCCATCGGCTGTGGAAAAAGGTGTAGCAGGGGATAAGCCCTGGGGGCCACTGCAACCGCGACCGATAGCGTTCTGGAAAATTACGGATATTCAACCCTATGTCAACGACCGACAGATTCAAGCCTTGAAACCCGAACAAGCCATACGGTATCCGGTTATGTCCATCCTGAATCAGTCTAAATTGCCGCCGAAATTCAAAGGGAGGCGGGTATGGTGTCAACTCCCCTATGATGCTCAGATCACGCCCTATCTGAAAATTGACGCGCCGGCGGGATTGGTCATCGACATTCGCACCGATCGCTATTTTCCGGGCGCCAATTCGGTACGATCACAATACGTGACCCGGTCCGGCGTGCAGGAATTCGAATCGCTCGGGTGGATGAACGGCGAGCATGTCGTTTACAGCCTTCCGCCAGGTATTAAAATTTTACAGCTTGGCTACCGGGAAAGTGGCTACAACTGCAACTTGGCCGGCCACTTCACCAGTTCCGATCCGGCGCTCAACGAACTCTGGAAACGGGCGCAGCGGACTCTGTACGTCAATTTGCGTGATAATTACTCCGATTGTCCGGATCGCGAGCGCGGCCTCTGGTGGGGCGATGTGGTCATCGATCTGGGGCAGACCTTTTACGCCCTGGATCGTCAATCGGATCGACTCATAAAAAAAGCCATCGACAACCTCGTGGGGTGGCAGGAGCCTGGAACCGGTGTACTCTATGCGCCCGTCCCCTCCCTTTACACTCAAAATGAGTTGCCCTGCCAGATGTTGGCAAGTATTGGCTGGTATGGCTTTTGGAACTACTTCATGCACACCGGCGATGCCGAGACGATCCACAGGGCCTATCCTCATGTCCGCCGATATCTGCAACTTTATCATCTCGAAAAAGATGGACTCGCTCCGCATCGACATGGAGGCTGGCCCTGGTATGATTGGGGAACCAATATTGACGAACGCCTGCTTGACAATACCTGGTTTTATCTCGCCCTGAAGGCCGCCGTCCAGATGGCGAAACTGACCGGCCATCATTCCGATATTTCACGTTACAAGCATGACATGGCAAGTATCGCATCACGCTTCAACGCCGCCTACTGGAATGGCGAGGCCTATCGAAGTCGGCATTACACCGGGGCAACCGATGATCGGGGCAATGCCATGGCAATCCTTTGTGGTTTTGCCAAACAGGAGCAGTTTCCGGCATTGCTTAAAGTTTTGCAGACGCAGATGTTTGCCAGTCCGTATATGGAAAAATATGTATTAGAAGCATTATTCCACATGAACCAGCCGAGTGCCGCTGTTGCCAGAATGAAAAATCGGTACGCCCGCTTTCTATCTCTGCCGATATCCACACTTCCGGAGCGATGGGACTGTGATGGCTACAATGGGTCGTACAATCATGGCTGGTCCGGGGGGCCGCTGACACTGATGTCTCAAAAGATGGCCGGGATCGCGCCCCTTGCCCCCGGTATGAAGAAATGCCAGATTTTACCTCAGCCTGGCGATATCGAGCACGTCTCTGCTTCCATGTTGACCCGACAGGGTTTGATAGCCGTGAACCTTCACAACGCTCGCGATAGTTTTACAATCACCGTCAATCTGCCGTCCCCGATCGTGGCGACAGTGGGCATTCCGGTGCGAAAAGAGCCGTGGCGATCTATTTCTATGAATGGCCAATCGGTGGATATCGAAGGTAACCGGGAAAACCACGGCAACCGGCCATGGCAGTATCAGGGCAAAAAAGCAGGCTTTTACCTTTTCACCCTGCCGAGAGGAAAATTTGTTTTGAAAGCCGAAATCTAAAAAATAACGGTGCCGGAAAAGACTGGTAGAAGCGTCACCTTCATTCTGCAGCCTTTTCGTAAACGTCCGGCGAAGGACAGTGGGAGGGTGGCGTGGCGGGGTGATGTTTGATGGCAGCCGGGGTTCGCGTGCCGCGGCATCGACTGCGGTGAGCGGGCGGAAAATTGAATGGATTGATGCCGGGGCTCGGCCGTTGCGACGGGTCACGCGGCCGCTTTGGTTTGTTCCATCAGGGCCTGCCAGCGGTCCGGCAGGAGATCACCGAGCTTCTCCGCCGGGGTCTGCGGAATGCGGGTGAGCACATCGCGCAGGTACGCCCATGGCTCAACCTTGTGGCGTTTGCAGGTGCTGATGAGGCTGTAGAGTATTGCCGCCGTCCGGCCTCCGTTATCGCTGCCCACGAA
>DAHWIP010000249.1:0-3543 GCA_027344975.1 Phycisphaerae bacterium | reverse complement strand
TGGCTAATTCCGCGGCTCAGCGTTGCTTTGAGATCATTGATCTTCCAAAAGAACCGAATTTATCACCGGATTTGCCGAAACTCGTCCGTCACCAGCAAAAGGTGGAATTTGAGAATGTTTCCTTTAAATATCCCGGCCATGATCAATGGGTGCTGCAGGATATTAACTTGGAAGTGGCGCACGGCCAGGTCGTGGCTGTGGTAGGAGCTAATGGTTCCGGCAAAACCACGTTACTTTCCCTGCTGCCTCGGCTTTATATTCCCTCCGAGGGGCGAATTCTGATTGATGGTGTGGATACGGCTTCAGTGGCGGTAAATTCCCTGCGCCGGCAGATCGGATTGGTGACCCAGGAGCCGGTCTTATTTTCCGATACAGTATACAACAACATCGCCTATGGAATGCGACAAGCCACCAGCGAACAGATCATGCAAGCCGCCCGACGCAGCTTTGTAGATGAATTTGTCCGCGATCTGCCGCAGGGCTATCAGACGCAGGTCGGACAGGGAGGGGCCCGACTATCAGGCGGCCAACGGCAGAGGATCGCCCTGGCACGCGCGATTTTACGTGACCCGTCGATTCTGATACTTGATGAAGCGATGAGCCAGGTGGACTCGGACAGCGAGGCAAAAATAGCACTGGCATTGGAAGATTTTATGAAAGATCGTACAACGTTTATTATCGCTCACCGCTTCAGCACCGTTATGTCCGCGGACATGGTGGTTTGTCTGGATGCCGGGCGAATTGTCGGTTGTGGCACACATCAGGAACTGTTTACCAAATGCCCGTCCTACCGACGGCTTTATGAAACGCAGCTAGTGATTCGAGAGAGCATGACGGTTGAAAAAGCACATCCCGATGTTGTAGGAGCATTCGAAAAGGGCTGATCCCTGCGTTTGGGAGCTATTGCTGGCTATGGCAGTTTGAGTGTATATATATTTCGGGAAATTTGTAAATAGGAAAATTATGGAGAATCCTGCATGCACGACAATCTGGAACTATCTTTCACCGGAGAGCGATATGTCCCGAGCATTCATGGTTATCTCGAATTAGAGCACCTTCATCGCTATCATCTCGCGAGTAAACTGGCTGCCGGAAAGCGGGTACTCGATATTGCCTGCGGGGAAGGCTACGGCTCTGCAATATTGGCTCAAACGGCTCGACAAGTGGTGGGTGTTGACTTAGAGGAAACAGTCATCGTCCACGCAAAGACCAAATACGCCAGTGAAAACACAACGTTTCTTGTGGGGAAATGCGAGGATATCCCCCTTCCGGATCACGCACTTGATTTGGTTGTGAGTTTTGAAACGCTCGAGCACACACGCAATCAGGACCAGATGCTTGCTGAGATTCGACGTGTGCTGGAACCGGGGGGAATGTTGGTTCTATCAAGTCCAAACCGATCCTATTTTCTCAATGCCGGCGCACCACCAAATCCGTTTCACTTGAAAGAACTGGGGTTATTCGAGTTGGATAGCCTCATGCGGCGTAACTTTAAACATGTGCGAATTCTGGGCCAGCGCGTAGCATATGGTTCCGTGGTTGCTCCACTGCTGGAGAACTTCACCCGAATTGATCTGTTGGACATAAAAGGGCGTCCAATTTATGAGGCGGAGAGTATGGAGCATTGGTGGATATATTTTATCGTGATTGCTTCGGATGACGTACTCCCGGAATCCGTTTCAGGAATGCTCGGTTCCGCCCTCCATGAAGAATATTTCGACGGCCTCATTGGTCAACTTCGGGGGGAGGTTGCTGAACGTAATGCGTCGATTGCGGCGCGGCAAGCGGAATACGGACGGCTGGTCGGCGAGCACGATGCGACCATTAAATCAATGGAATCACAGCTGCTGCTGTCCAAATTGGATGAGCAGCGGCGATCGACGGAGCTTGAGGCCGCGCATACACAGATTACTGAATTAAATAGCCAATTGAACGCTGTGCAATCGCTCTCTGAAGAACGCGATTCGGCGATGAAGTCATTGGAATCGCTTTTAGCCGCATCCAAGGCCAGTGAGGAGAGGCAGAGAACCGAAAACCATGCGTTGAATTTACGGTTCGCTCAACTGTTAGAACATTCGGCGAAGTCCAAAGTGAAGTTGGATCTCGAGTTGGCAGCGTCAGAGAAGCTATCCAATAATCGCGATGCTCATATTAAGTCATTAGAGTCGCTTTTGGCATTATCCAGATCCAATGAAGCAAGACAAAAAGCCGAAATCGACGCGGCAAATGTACGGGTTGCTGATTTGGCGGGGCATCTGGCGGTATCAAAAATGAATGAACAAATATATGCCGCCGAACTCACAAAGATTAATCGACGGCTGACAGAAAAATTACGGCGCATAATCCGGGCACTTAGAAGGAAAACAAGGCCCTTACGGTATTTCTTGATGGCTAAGCCCATTCCGCCAGAGAAGGTTTACGATTATTCATGTTCTCAGTCCTGTTCCCAGGGTTCAAGGTTATCTTCCGTTCTACATTTCCTAAAGACTGTGCGCAGGACGACACGCCCTGTACGGTATTTTCTGATGGGCAAACAAATTAAATCGCAGGGAGGAAAAGAGAAATTTAACTTACCTGATTTTCAATCCGAAGTTGCAGTTTCTTCCGCTATCGCACCAAGAAATTCCTTGGTAACGCCAGATTTAGTACAGCAGCGGCGTTCCGCGTTGGCTCGCGATATTGAACAATGTATCCAATCGGCCCAAAAGCCTGCTCCGAAAATCGCTACAAACATTATCAGCCCTGTCATATCCATTGTTATGCCGGTTTATAACACACCTCCGGCTTTACTGGACCAGACAATCCTCTCGGTACGTGCCCAGACGTATCCTAACTGGGAGCTATGTATTTGTGATGATGGCTCCAGTTCCGGAGTGATCGCAGATATGGCTAAGCGTCATACAAAACAAGACCATCGCGTCAAGTTCGTTCGGCATGAAGTAAATAAGGGAATAAGCGCCGCCAGCAATACCGCATTGTCACTGGCCAGCGGCGAGTTTGTCGGCCTGCTGGATCATGATGATGTTCTTTTGCCCCATGCATTGGCACAGGTTCAATCCGCCATTATTAAATACTCGGATGTCGATATGCTCTACACCGACGAGGCCATTATTAATGAAGATGGATCAGTTCAGCGTATATTCATCAAGCCGGATTGGAGTCCGTTACTTTTGACATCCGTCATGTATACCGGCCATTTCTCGGTCTATCGAAGATCGCTTTTGGATGCTGTTGGTGCCTTCCGCTCCCGGTTCGATTTTTCCCAGGACTATGATCTCGCATTCCGTGCCAGCGAGACTGCACGCCGCATTATCCATGTTCCGCACGTTGCATATGCCTGGCGGGCAATCAGTGGATCGGCGGCCGCTGGTGGCAAGCCCTTTGCCAGAGCAACAAATATCGCCGCTCTCACCGATGCTTTACAGCGCCGCTCATTGCCGGCACACGGTGACGCGCTGCCATACTCAAATCGCGCCTTCTTTGATCGGAAATCCCTGACGGAGTTTGTGTCGATTATTATCCCCTCAGACAACGAGCAGATGA
>DAHWIP010000248.1:0-3546 GCA_027344975.1 Phycisphaerae bacterium | reverse complement strand
GTCGAGATATTGGTTGTAGATGTCGAGCCGCATCGACTGGAAATATTCGTTTTTTTCTTTGCCCGGCACCGGACCTCGATCCCAGTCCAGGCCAAGCCATTGGAGATCAGCCAGAATTCCCGCAGCCGACTCGGCCGTGGATCGAACTTGATCCGTATCTTCAATGCGCAGCACAAATTCACCGCCGTGCTTCCGTGCGAAAAGCCAGTTGAACAATGCCGTCCGGGCCCCACCAACATGCAAAAAACCGGTAGGTGAAGGTGCAAAGCGAGTACGAATCATTCAAGTTCCTTTTCTGCCACCGAACTTAGTATCAAAAGCCGTATTCTTTCCAGCGCCGGGTGACCTTCTCGACCATTGCCGGGTCCATGGTGATTTCCGCCGGCCAATCACGCACCGTTCCCTCTCCCGACCATTTGCGCGTCGCATCGATGCCGAGTTTACTGCCAGCCCCGAGAGCCGGCGCCGCATGATCCAATATGTCCAGCGGTCCGTCGACAATAACGGTATCGCGGCGAGGATCAACATTCGCCGCAACGTGAAAGAGCACATCATCCTGATTGTGCACATCCACGTCCTCATCCACAACGATGAGCATTTTCGTCCATGCCATCTGTCCCGCGCCCCACACCGCGTGCATCACTTTCCGGGCATGGTATGGATATTCTTTTCGGATCTTGATAAATGCGCAGTTATGAAACACCCCGAACATGGGAAGATCGTAGTCGATAATATCCGGCACGATCATTTTCAGCAGAGGCAGGAATATCCGTTCCGTGGCTTTGCCGAGATAATAATCTTCCTGCGGCGGCTTTCCGACGATGGTGGTCGGATAGATCGGGTTTCTGCGGTAGGTAATGGCGGTGACATTAAAAATCGGATACTGGTCGGCCAATGAATAGAATCCGGTGTGGTCACCAAACGGACCTTCCAGGACTGTCTTTTCCGGATCCACATACCCTTCAATGACGATTTCGCAATTCGCCGGAACCTGCAACGGGATGGTCCTGCAGCTGACCAATTCCAACCCACGGCCCATCAGGAAGCCCGCAAATAAATGTTCATCGATGCCAGGAGGCAAGGGTGCCGTTGCAGCATACGGGAGCACACTGGGCCCCCCCAATGTGATAGCCAGCGGACATGGTTTGCCGAGCTTCGCCCAAGCCCTGAAATGTCTCGCCCCGTCATGATGCATGTGCCAGTGCATGGCCGCAAGCTTCTCGCCAAACACCTGCACGCGATACATTCCGATGTTACGAACGCCGGTCTGCGGATGGACGGTAATGATCTGTCCGAACGTAATGTATTTTCCGCCATCGCCCGGCCAGCATTGTATGATGGGCAGGTCGTAGAGATTGGCGTTGTCCGTGTACACCTGCTCCTGACATAACCCCGCCCCACCGATCAATTTCGGACTGCAGGATCCCAATTTGATGAGATCCATTCCCTTTTTCAACTTGCCCATGAACGAGGTCGGCAGTTCCGGTCGCACCAACTCTCCGATTTTCTCGGCGAGGGAATCGAGGTTGTCGCACCCCAAGGCGAGGCATATGCGGTCGAAGGAGCCATAGGTGTTAATGACCAGTGGTAATGCACAGGTGCCAACCTTCTCGAATAGAAGTGCCTGATTGACCCCGCGTGTCCCGTATTTTGGTACTTCGCCGCCGAATGGCGCCGTTCCAGAAGGATAAAAGCCGGCGGCGGTTGGCGATTTACTGATCCGGTCGGTGATTTCCGTCACTTCCAAGACAGGATCGACGGGTGCCGCTATCCGTCGTAAATCTCCTTTACGTTCAAGTTCACGGAGGAAATCTGATAATGTTTCAAACGGCATAGCCGATCCTGATCCTCGAGGTGCACCCAGACTTCTAAAGGAGATTCACGATGCAGCTGTGAATCTGTGTCATCCAACTTGCGGCGCATCCAGAAGTTTTTCCTGTTTGCAGATGGTATCGTAAATTTCCTGTGCGCTGGATGCCGCTTTAAGCTTGTTGCGGAATGCGTCCATCGTCATTAAGCGGCTCACCTTGGCCAGAGCCTGAATATGCGCCCCGGTCTGCTCTGGCGGGCTTACCAGGAGTACAATCAAAAATACGGGCAATCCATCAATGGATTGAAATTCAATCGGCTCTGCCGGTTTACCGATTGCGATCGACAGATTCTTCACTCCCGGGCATTTGCTGTGGGGAATGGCAAGTCCGTGCCCTACGCCGGTGGTGCGAGTAGCTTCCCGCTCCAGAACGCTCGACAACACCAATTCAGGGTTTTTTATTCCCATGCTCGACGTGAGAACCCCAACGAGTTCTTCAATCGCGGCCTTTTTTTCTCTTGCCGCCAATGGGACGACAATCCGCTGCGGCGTGATAAAATCGGCTATATTCATTTACGTTCCTGTTTAGATGCTCTGGTGTCCAAAATATCACTTCCCTCATGCATGCTACTCTACGGAAGTCCTGTTATATGTTCAAGCATGGAGGTGGAATATCGATCAGCGAGCATCGCACAAATCTATCAGTAACCGTTGTCTGCGAACCAGCCTTCCGCCCCATGGCATCACGATGATTCCAGTTACCCCTGAGTCGACGCCTCGCCTTCAAATGCAGATTCGTCGTTGCCGCCATCAGCGGGCGCGATCGCGAAACGAAGCGATATAAGTTCGGCGGCGTGCCCGGAGCGAGAGCGCAATTTCTTTCGCTGCACCTCGAATGGCTCGAAAATCCCCACGAATTCGACATGGCCCCAAGGCATCCTTGAAATACCCGCTCGAGCCGGTAAGACGTAAATCTCCGTCGACAATCGCTGCGTGCATCACTCTGGCACCGCGTGAGTTAAATAATCGAACAAAGCCCGCGCCCTGGTACATTCCCACCCCGCCGGGGGTGATGACGATGTACCGAATGGTGGCATTGATCGCGCTTGATAGAATGGGGGTTACCCCCGGTATCGGCCGCCAAAACACATTGATAATGGCAATCTGCTTGACCGGCTCGCTCGTCTTCGGCGATCGCCGCGGTATCGTCTGAAGGTAGAAACGGTAGGTATGATCTCGCGTAACGCGATAAAACCCCTCGCTGAACTGAGGCTCAAGCGCAACACGTTCGCTCTTGACGGGGGTTAAGGTCAGCGGGCCGAAGGATTTACAACCGGCAGAACAAAGCATGGCGGCGGCGGATAAAGCGAGCATACACCGCCGACTCCATACCAATAATGATGGCGAAGACCTCAGTCTGCAACTCCACATCAGCAACACCGGAATCGGATATCACACCGATCTGCGATCAACAGCTTCAGACGGAATTGACCGACCGGCCAACGCGGCGCTTCCGATTCAACATCTGCCGCCCTTTTTTGGTCTTCATTCGGGCGCGAAAACCTATTTTACGAGCCCGCTTTTTGTTGCTTACTTTGTGCGGATAATGCACGCTGAATACTCCCGCGAATAAATGAAATAACTGCCTCGGCTGGCAGGCAATCAGTGTATATGAACCAATATCGACCGGTACGACCGATTCCCCTGGGCATCGGTGACACGGACTACAATCCGAT
>DAHWIP010000247.1:0-3554 GCA_027344975.1 Phycisphaerae bacterium | reverse complement strand
CCAATAAAACGCTTTCGAGAGGTTCCGGGGCACGCCATCGCCCCACAGATACATGTCGGCCACGTTGCACATTGAAATCGGATCGCCATTTATGGCTGACTCTCTGAACCAATGAAATGCCTTTCGGATATCACGTCCGATCCCCCTTCCGCGCAGATATGCCCACCCCAATTCGTGCATGGCGTCGCGATCATTACCACCGGCGGCTTTCCGGAACCAAGAAACTGCCTCTGCCAGGTTGCGCCGCACCCCCCATCCGTCGCGAAGAACCATTCCTAACCGATATTGGGAATATGAATCGCCGCGTTCAGCCGCAAACCGGAAAAGTTCAGCGGATATCTTCGGGGACCTGCATGCACCGTCGCCCGTGCTGAGCATCCAGGCGGCGTTGCGGGCCGCGGCAATATGTCCAAGTTTCGCAGCGGCCAGGTACAGGGATAACGCTTTATTCAGATTTCGCCTACGACCAGTACCGAAGTACAAGTTTTCTGCGTCCCTAAAAAGAAGAGATGAGCCCATTCTCTTTTTATGGGCCTTAGCTTCGGCGACTCGACGGTTCCCTGTGTTTTTCATATTGTCCGGCATTTCGACTGTCTTAAAGAGGGCTTATCTTTGCTGCCCCCGCTAAAAGCCTACTGGAAGGCCGATAATGATTATAAGACCTTCTACAATCACTGCAGTTGTAGCACCGGCCGCAGCCCCCTCTGCCGCCGATTTGCATATCTGCTTAGCTACGCCCAGCCTTCTTCCGTCGGCACCTGCCTGCGCATCCCGTCCCCGCTTATTGCGCCTCTTAAAATTTTCGGCCTTGCCTCTACCGTGGTTCTGTCCGTGCTGGTGCTTATTCAGATCGCCCTTTTTTCTGTGGCCCTCGCCCAGCCAATCGAGGTTATCAATGGGGCTACCGCCTTCGAATTCGTATACATCCGGACCATAAGTATACCCGAGGGGATCCTGCGAGGTCCATGTGCCTAGACTTGCACTGTATTCCCGGTGATCAAAATGGTACAAGCCCGTGACGGGGTCATGTCTTCCGCCTTGGTACATATATTGCCAATAGAGCTGGTCGGATTGGGAGAACCACCCCGGAGCAAGATCGGTAACCGTGCCGTATGGTGAATACGCGAACCGTTCGACCACGCCCCATGACTGAGTGGTGCTGTTGTAGCCGACGAGTGACGTGACGTTGTAGTTCACATCGTATGCGGTGTAGATGCGATCGTTGCCCTGCAGCGTGCCGCCGCTGTATGTGTCGCGCAGGATCATCGCATTGACATAGCTTGCCGACCAGACATACTGGTATTGCACATCGTTTGAGGCCGTGCCGTTCCAGCGTTCTTCAATGACCTGCGGAATGGATGAAGCGCTGTAATAAAGGTATTTGACCGTCCCGGCCGGGATGCCGGCGGCCGCAACGGGGTAGCTTTCGCTGGTTCGCTGCCCCAGAGCATTGTAGGAATATTGAACAATCACCGCCCCGCCGGCATTCTTGACCTCCACCAACTGGTTCCACGCGTTGTAGGTATACGTGTTGCCGGCTTGGTCGGTGGTCATATTTCCATTGGCGTCGTAGGTGGGTGCCGTGCTGCCACTGATGGAAGTAATCTGGTTCTGCGCATTGGCCGTTTCGGTTTGGGTTGAACCGTTCGAGGTATAGCGCGTCTCCCGAAACGCCGCTCCTTCGGACAATCGGGATTTCGGCTCCTGCCTCAACAGTGCATAACCAATGTCGAGGCTCAGGCTTTGATCGGCTACGTCGCCGAGGTTGCTTCCGCGTATGCCAATAGGCTGGTCACGGGTGAAGGCTCGCGAAAACGAGCCCACGGATTTTTCCAGTGCGCTGCATGCGGCGGCACCCGCCCGGCGGTGTTTTCCGCCGAGCCTGGTTTGCCAAATTTTTTCATCTGTTGCGACCATGCCATAATCCACAGCTGTGTTTCCTGGGCAGTTGTGATTGTAACTTCCCCGGCTTCAGGGCACCACCCGTATTACGCCACATCAACCACGGTGCAACGACCATTAAAGGCGTTTCCATTTCCACTAACTAACCACGACCCGGTTTCGCTCGGCGAAGCGCCGCTACTACAACTGCTGTCCTCCCGAAATCTACTGGGCCACTTTACTTGAACACCGCACGCTTTACCTGGCCACCTCCCTACCCCGGGGCCCACGTTATCTAACCCCAAGAATACGGAGGAACATACCCAGGATAGACATAGCCAGGAGCCAGTATCCGCCGAACCTCAACAGCCGCGCTTTCCTGTCTGGCCCGCAGGCGAGGACCGTTCTTTTCGGCCAGATGTTGTAGCCGCGCGACAGAAAAAAGAGTCCCGCAAGAAAAACGAACACTAAATCCTTCATCTGCAAGACAAACCCCTTTTTCTTTCAATGGTCGCCCGCTAGGCGTAGAGAGTAACTATCTCGCCTGGCGCGGGCTTGCGAATTTCGTAGGGCCCCGGGCAGGTAAAGGATGGAAAAAGGTTCCGGGCATGCGCCAAAAATGCGGCAAGATCACGGGCCAGCAGTTTACTGAGATCGTCAGCCTCCTTCATGGCCTTCATCGCGGTGTCCGGGTTCCAATCGTCCCACGCGCCGACCAAATCTCGTGCCCACGGCGGAAGCCCGGTGGCAGCGAGCACTGAATGCGGCAACGGGTTGCTCAAGTGGCCACCGAAACCGAGGCCATTCCACATCTCGCGCAGGCCGTTGCTGCCCCGGAGCACCCCGTCCACGCCCACCACGAAGCCCACACCTGTCTCCGCATCGGTAAAGCCGACAGCCGCCTCACCCAGCCCCAACCCGAAATTCCAAAGTCCAGCGGCGATCTCCCCGCCGTTTGTCCCAGGCCCGGCCAGCGGCTCAAGCGGGCTTGAGATGTACGGGTGCACGCCGTACACCTGCGTTCCCCACGGATCCACACTCCCCACCGGGTTGCTCATCACAAACTGATACGTGTTGGCACCGTTGATATTGAACGGGGGCGAGCGCAGCTCGCCGCAGTTATGCTTCGCATCGACCCCGCGAAATCCCGTGCCGCGCCCAGCGCGGCTGAGCGCCGCAGCGCCGGGGTTGAGCGGGAGCGAGCGCAGCTCGCCGCAGTTATGCTCCGCATCAGCCCCGAGAAATCCCGTGCCGACACCTCGGCAGTGCGCCGCAGCGCCGGGATTGAGCGGGAGCGAGCGATGCTCGATGCACTTACGCTCCTCATCAGCCCCGCGAAATCCCGTGCCGACACCTCGGCAGTGCGCCGCAGCGCCGGGATTGAGCGGGGGCGAGCGCAGTTCGCCGCAGTTATGCTCCGCATCAGCCCCGCGAAATCCCGCCGAGGCACCAGGCCGAGGGTGCGCCGCAGCGCCGGGATAGCCTGCCGGGTCCTGACCATCGTCAACAGTCAACGAGCAACGATCAACGATCAACCGGGAGAAACTGCAAAACCTTGGATTTTCTGCGGAGCACACGCGGTGCCTTCGGAGCTGCGGGCTGCCGCGGGACTTGAAATTCGAAATTGATTCAGCTATCGCGACCATCAGTGATCTCGAAAGATGCCAACCCGC
>DAHWIP010000246.1:0-3570 GCA_027344975.1 Phycisphaerae bacterium | reverse complement strand
GACACGCGAAGAGCAGAGCGCGGAAAAAATTGCCGCCTGAACGTCGTAGATTATTCGCTGCCACAGTGCGCAGCTGGTCACAGTAAATAAAGGAGTTAATCATGGCTGTTATGGAAATCCCGGACATTGATAAAAAGATCGCCGATTTAACGGCACGCGTCGATTCGCTGGAGAAATCGGCCGGGAACGACCGGCTTGCCATCGGAGTCATGCAGGGCGATCTGGATTCCACGATCGCGGCTTTCATCATTGCGCTTGGAGCCGTGGCGTATGATATTCAAGTGGACATGTTTTTTACTTTCTGGGCTATCGCGGCCCTGCGTGATCCTAAAAAATCGGCAAAAAAAGGCTTGCTTGACCGCATGTTCGGTCTGATGCTGCCGCGCGGTTCCCGGGCGCTGCCGCTTTCCAAAATGCAGATGGCCGGGATCGGCCCGAAGATGATCCGGGGGGTCATGAAACACCATGGCGTGAAATCTCTGGAAGAACTTATGAAGGATGCCGCTGAATACGGCGTGCGGATTCATGTCTGCGAGATGTCCATGGGAGTTATGGGCTTCAAAGCCGAGGAAATGATGGATTATCCGAACCTTGATTATGTCGGGGTAGGCACGTTCATTAACCTGATCAGTGAATCCAAACAGGTCATTTTCCTGTAGAATGATGCCCCGTGCCGCCCGATACCGCCGATAAGCGGCATTGAAAATGTAAAGGACAATAATCATGAATATGCAAACCCAATACATGGGATTGAAACTTGAAACACCTTTAATCATCGGTGCATCACCTCTGGCCGATGATTCGGATCGGGTACGTGCGCTTGTTGGTGCGGGAGCGGGGGCTGTGGTAATGCACTCGCTGTTTCAGGAACAGCTCGATGGAGAGCATTTTTCAACAGTGTATCTGCGGGAAATGTATGCCGATGCGCAGCCACGGCAGGAAGATTTTATTGATCCCGCGGCATTTCGCGCCAGTCCAAAAGAATACCTGGCACAAATTGAGCGTATCAAGCGTGCAGTGGAAGTTCCCGTCATTGCTTCACTTAACGGTTCAAGGCCGGGTGGGTGGATACGTTATGCTGAACATATTCAACAGGCCGGAGCTGACGCGTTGGAATTAAATCTCTACGCCTTTCCCAGCGATCCGACGATTAGCGGCCATGATGTTGAACGCCAGATGCTCGATATTATCCGTATGGTTGCCGGATCGGTGCGCATACCCGTCGCCGTTAAGCTTTCACCGTTTCTCTCATCGCTGCCACATTTTGCGGCGGCCGCCCAGAAGGCTGGCGCGGCGGGGCTGGTGTTGTTCAACCGTGTGTATCAGGTGCCGGAGGCTTTCAACGCCGGCAGTGCCGAAAATGCGGAACCCCATCCCGACGGCTCACATTTGCAGATACGCCTTTACTGGTTGGCGGTCATGGCACAGCATCTGAATATTTCCCTGGCGATTTCCGGAGGAGTCAACACCGGGACCGATGTTTTTAAGGCCATCAAGGCCGGCGCTCATGCCGCTCAGGTGGTTTCAGCGGTATTGCGACAAGGCACGGACGCTCTGCACGACATGCTCGCGGAATTTCAACAGTCTATGGGCCAACAGCAGTGCCAGTCGATAGAAGAACTCCGTGGCCGCATGCGCTTTGATCAGATGCCCGATCCGGAAACCTGCGAACGCGTGCGTTATATGCGGGCTTTGCAGCAATGGCAGACGTGAGCTTACCCCCGACGTGCCTCTAACGCCTTGCGGCTATTGGCAAATATTTCTGATGGCGAAGGCTCGGCTGAAATTGGAATCAATACCCCGCGCTGCTGGTAATAGGCCGTCAGGGGTTCGGTCACGGCGGTGTATTGACGCATACGGATACACGCCACTTCGGGGCGGTCATCTTCCCGTTGCTTGAGCTTGCCTCCGCATTGATCACATGTGCCGACAATTTTCGGTGGTTTACTCGCCGTGTGATATACCCCATGACAATTGGGACAGGTCAGTCTGCCGGCAGCGCGGGCAATCGTGGCATCCAGTGACAATTCGTAATCGATCACTGCGTCCAGAACAATGTTTTCGGTCGCCAGCAATTTATCAAAATCCATCGCCTGCTGCACCGTACGCGGAAATCCATCTAAAATAAACCCGCCGGCGCAGTGCAGGCAACCGGACCGTTCCGCCACCATCGCCATGACCAGTTCATCAGAAACCAGTTTACCCGCCCGCATCAATGCCAGCGCTCCGACCATCGCCGCGGTCGCCTGGCAGGAATCCATACGCTTGGCTGTACGAAACACATCGCCCGTGGAAAGATGGCACGCCCCAAATTCGGCGGCAAGTAATTCAGCCTGCGTCCCCTTGCCCACGCCCGGTGGCCCCAGCAAAACCAATCGCCATGGCCGATGCTGCACTGTGGGCTTAATGGAACACTTAAACGCCGGCCCCTTGAGCCAGGCCGCACGATCAGATGGTGGGGTAGATGGACGCATAAAAGCCTCCGAATCCGCCCCCGTGGTAATAAATAAATTGGCAGCTGACTCCAACAGCTCTTGAAATCATTATACGCCAACGAAAGCACCCCGATCAATTGGCATCGGCAGGCCCGGCAGTGCAATTAAAGCATAATTGGATGTATCTGCGCGCCCGTCCCGCCGAACCGCACCAAAACAAACAGGCCCTTCTGGAAGCCTGGTATCGGGAACAAATTAAAATCACCGCGCCGCCGCTGATCGCCCACTGGGAGAAAATTCTAGGCGTTAAGCTTCAGCGATTCTTCGTGCGGCGAATGAAAACCAAATGGGGAAGTTACACCCCGTCCACCCGCAGCATCCGCCTCAACACCAACCTCGCCAAGAAGCCCCGCGACTGTCTGGAATACGTAATCGTCCACGAAATAGCCCACCTGCTCGAACCAACCCACAACGCCCGCTTTGTCGCGATCATGGACCGCGCCATGCCCCAGTGGCGGCAACACCGCCAACAACTAAACCAACTCCCCATCCGCCACGAGCACTGGACCTATTGAAAGCCGGACCGGCTCGGCAGAAAACCGTCCGCCAACAATGTATAGGGGTAGGGAAGTCCGCTTTTTATTGCGGACTCCCCTCCCTCCGAACCGGACGTGCGGATTTACCCCGATGCATCCGGACTCTCCGGTCAACAGACCCTCTTCAGGGACTGACAGGCGAGTTGATGGGCCTTGGTTAGTGAATACAGGCCCAGTTCGCTGAAGTAGACGTTTGGCCAACGCTGATGATCTTTGCCCCGGCCACGACCGTCGCGGCCTAGCCGATGCCGGAGGATACTGCGTAGTCGCATGCGTATCCACGAATCTTCCGACGGGAATGTGGTCCGGTAGCAATGCTGGAAGTATTTGAACCAGCCCCGCAACACCGGATTGATGGATTTAATGATCGTCGGCATACTCTGACCGTTGGTGCGTCTGGTACACCCACGTATCGTCTCCCGCAGCTTCTTCAGGCTCTTTTTCCGTGGGAACTTGCGACCGCGATCAAAGCGGTATCCCAGAAATTCAAACCTTTCCGTGACCGCGTGAGCGATACGCGTCTTTTCCGGATGTAGCGT
>DAHWIP010000245.1:0-3578 GCA_027344975.1 Phycisphaerae bacterium | reverse complement strand
AGGATTCTCCGGCTCCTTCGGGCAAGAGCGGCAATACCGGCGGCAACGGCGGGATAGATCGGCCGGGGACTATTGCAGCACGGGCGTGGGGCGGCGGGCTTGCGGCCGCATCGTTGGCGGTGGCGTTGGGTGTGATTACGCCGATGGTGACGGGCCGACTCCCCTGGGACACGATGGCCTGGGCGCAGGATTACCGACTCGACATCAGCGGTGGGCGGATGCATCATGCGCTGGCCGATGTGAATCATATATTGGCGTATGATCGGCGGTCGCAGGCATGGCTGGAGAGAAAAATAAGCGTGATGGAGGAGCTGGGCGAAAATCCGCGAGCCACCACCCTGCGGCTGCTGCATCTGAACCCCGCCGACGCCCGGGTGCGGATTCCGCTGGCGATGACGCCGGCGAGCGGTCTGACGCTGCCGGAGCGGATTGCCGAACTGAAACTGGCCGTTCGCCTGAATGCTGATCTGCCGAAGACGGAAGTTACGCGCATTTCGCCGCGGCACATCGCAGCCATCAAGGAGATGATTCAGAATCTGGAGTCGCAGTTAAAGCAGAAGCCCGGATGAGGGGCGGAAAACAGCGGCGCCAACCGGCGGATATGCGAGGCGGGGGAAGAGGACGGCACCGCCGGGAATTTCATAACCCGATAATACTTTTTGGCCGCAGACGTGGTTCAGCGGGTGCGGCTGATCGAGCTACAATTGCCGCCGCGGCGTGATTAAGGTTGCGGTTGCGGGGGTTGTTGCGCGATGGATTGGCGGTGTTTGCGTTCCCACCAGAACAGGGCGAAAAACATCGAACAGAGGCCGATGAGAATCGCCACACCGGCCAGTGTCATCACCCGCAGGGCAACTGGGGTGTATTTGCCGGTGTTCGGATTGAATTGTGTGCAAAGCAGCAGGATTTGATCGAATACATTGGTAATCCGATCATCCCCTGCGTGCACCAGTGCCAGATTCAGATCTGCCGGAACGTAATGGATGCCGAAAAAATAATTGGCGATTTTCCCCTTGGGTGTCATGACGTAAATGGCGGCTTCGTGATCGTACATGTGGATGGCGGGATCCCATACATAATGGAATCCGATCACCTTGGCGAGCTGGGCGCTGTTGGTGGAGTGCTTTCCTTCAACCAGAAAGTGCCAATGTTTGGCGATGGCCCGGCGATATTGTTTGGGGGCAAGGGCGATATAACCCGATTTTTTATCTGCCGCCCCTTGTACGGTATCGGTGGGATTGAAACTCACGGTAACAATGTCGTAGCCCGTTCCGAGGTGGGCGGAGAGTTTCGGAATGTCTTTCAGTACGCCGGTCTGCACGAAGCCGCAGACGCCCCAGCATTGATAGTTGATCAGATCAAGAATCACCGGTCGGCCGCTGCGGAAATATTGGGCCAGACGGACGGTTTTGCCGTGCGAATTGATAAATTTCAGGTTCAGCGGAATTTGGGCGCCGGGATGTGGCGTGATCTTGGCCGTTTTGGCATCGCGGGCCATCTGCACGGAGGAGGAAAGGGAGCCGAAACTATTGGCGTAGGCGGCAGTGCACAGTGCAAGAACGCTCAAGGCAATCGCTGCGCCACGCAGAACGCGTGGTTGCTGTAAAAACGAAAAATAAAATCTCACCGCTAAACTCCTTGGGTGGACAGTCCAATCACCGGCCCCTCAAACAACTATACGCCCCACGTCGGCCGCGATTTCCACGCTGCAACGCCGCAGTCCCCCGCGGTAACTCCAATTGATGCTACGCAGGATTGCCGGCACAGTTCAACTTTAGCTGCCGATATCTTTTGCCATGCATGATGGAGCAGTGATTTTCACCGCAGGGAACGCAGAAATTTCGGCACGGATTCTGCCCGCCCAGATTGGATCGGATTTTATTCCTTGGGCGGGTACTGCTGGTCGTCCGGGTCGTCATCCACTTTCAGACGCTTGCCCGCCAGAGCCCACGCGTCCACCAGCGGCTTGGATTTGCGATGGGTTGGATAGCCGAAAATCCAACGGCGAATGAGAAAAAGGGCCAGCGCCGTGACGAGCGTTGTGCCGACGATGAAAAAGATGATGGCGTATAACAATCCGGGGGGGCGTGTATGCGGAGCCGGCGCGGTGGTAACCGCCGCAATCAGGTGCGCAACACCTGCAATCGAGATCTCCGCTAATCCACCCACGGTGCACCTTTCCTCGCGTTATAGGGATGTTCCGCGGACCAGGCCTCCAACGCCTTGCGGGCAGCATCGGGAAGTTCATCCGGAAGCATCAGCAGGATGCGGCAGAGCTGATCGCCGGCCGGTTTGCCGTTATGGTGAAACCCACGCCCCTTGATTCGTAATTTTTTATTGGTGTTGACTCCGGGCGGCACTTTTACCGTAACCGGGCCGTCCAAGGTCGGGACTTGAATCGATGCGCCGTGAATGGCTTCATGGAGTGAGATCGGCAGATCCAGCAGGACATCATCACCGTCGCGGGTGAAGTAAGGGTGCGAGTCGACATGCGTGATGATGATCAGATCACCGCGTCCGCCGTAGGGAGAAACCTGACCGCGCCCCTTGAGTCGAATTTTGGATCCTTCATGCACGCCCGGCGGGATGGTGACTTCAAGCGTTTCAGGTTTTCGTCCTCCAACGCCGACGAGTTGAAGCGAGAGTTTGGTGCCGCGGGCAGCCTGCTGGAAACTCAAGGTGACTTCATGATTAATGTCGTAACTGGGGGGCGGGGGGACATCGGTAGATTGCCGGCGGGATGCGGCCCGACGCGATCCCCGGGCAAAGCCCGCAAATGTATCAAATAGGTCGTCCAAATTCACGTTAATACCCGATCCGTAATCGTTGGTCGTGTAAGTCTGCCAGGCGGGATTGCTTCGAAAACCGCCGGTGCTGCCGGTGGCATTGCGGTAAGTACGGGCGCCGGGGGGTGTTTCAGGAATATCCACGCGGCCGAAGCGGTCGAAATTTTCCCGTTTCTTCGCATCCGAGAGGATATCATACGCCTCCTGCACTTCCTTGAATTTGGCGGCAGCGGACGCATCCGTTTTATTGACATCCGGATGGTACTTCCGCACCAGTTTACGATAAGCGGCCTTAATCTCGTCCTGCGACGCAGACCGACTGACACCTAATACCTGATAATAATCTCGCGGCATAAAAAGCTTCCTGCTCCACACCGGATACTATATCGCCCGGCGGCGATTAACCGATAAATTCCACCGTCTCACAGGCCGGAACCAGTCCTGCACGGCTTCCGGCATCAAGAATCGCCCTGACCGCCTCGCGGCCGCGCGGGCCGAAATCGAGCGTCCAGTGGTTGACATACATCCCCACAAATCGATCCGCCAACTGGGTGTTCATGTCCCGTGCATACTGCAGGGCGTGCCGAATGGCGGCATCGCGATGTTCGAGGGAATAGGCGATGCTGGCTTTGAGGATGGCGGTTACCTCGCGCATCACCTCGTCGCCCAGATCACGCCGGATGACATTGACGCCCAGTGGAAGAGGCAAACCCGTTTTCTTCAGCCACCAGGCGCCCAAATCCACACTGCAGACAAGGCCGTTGTTCTGATACGTCAACTGCCCTTCATGAA
>DAHWIP010000244.1:0-3587 GCA_027344975.1 Phycisphaerae bacterium | reverse complement strand
GCACACCTTCTTCACATCGCAGCGATCACCCGCAGCGCAGCGGGTCAGCGTGGGATCATCCCGACATTTTCCTGGATGCCCTCTCTGGCGGGACTGATACGGCTTGGTATTACCCTGATCATCGGCGAGGCGGCGGTGGTTGTGGTACTCATGCGTTTCGGCTTGTGGCTGCGGCGGGCACGCGTCTGGACGCTGGTGCTCGGCGGAATGCAGTGCCTGATCATATACGCGGCCATCTGGGCGGTGCATCCGGAGCATATGGCCGCCGCCGGAAGTCCGCCGGTCTGGTGGGTGAGCCGCGTATTTGCCGCGATACTCCTGTTTATCAGCATCCGGATTTTCGATCATATCGTCGTGGTTCCGCTGCTGACCCGACGGGGCAAGATCCGTCTGCAGCGGTTTGTGCATCAGATTATCCTCTCCGTGATCTACCTCTTCAGCCTGCTGATATTTCTGTCATGGTCGTTCGGACTCAATATTAACAAATTCCTCGCCGGCTCCGCGATCATCTCCATCGTGCTGGGGCTGGCGCTGCAGGAGACGCTGGGAAATTTTTTCAGCGGAATGGTCATGCAGGCGAGTTCGCCGTTCAACCTCGGCGACTGGGTGGCCTGCGCCGGAGTTGAAGGGAGGGTGGTGGATATGACCTGGCGGGCCGTCACCCTGCATACGCTTGATGACAACCATGTGCTGATTCCCAACAGCATGATCGCCCGGGACAAGATTACCAACTACGCCTCGCCGACGACCTGCACCGCCCGGACGATCACGCTTGGTATCGACTACCCCAGCCCGCCCGATCAGGTTCGCGAGGTGCTGCTCTCGGCCATGCGGGAAACTCCGGGAGTGTTGCAGGAGCCGCCCCCGGTGGTGTTTTTATCCAACTTCGGTAATTCATCGGTCGAGTACACGCTGAAATTCTGGATCAACGATCCATCGCGCCATCTTTTCGTCGAGAATCATGTGCGGATGCAGGCCTGGTACCGGGTACGCGAGGCGGGGATGAGCTTTCCCTTTCCCATCCGCACCGTCGAGATGGTGGATGTGGCGGCCGAGCGACAGGCGGCGATTGACAGAACGCTTCAGAGGCGGATTGCAACGCTTCGAAAAGTCCGCCTCCTTTCCCCGCTCGTCGATGATGAGCTTGCGCTTCTGGCATCGCATGCGGTCGTGAAACTTTATGAAACCGGGCAGCTTATTTACCGGCAGGGAGATGCGGGCAATTCCCTGATGGTGATTTCCACCGGGCGACTGGAACTGGCCATCGAGGGGGACAGCGGGAAAATGCACGAGGAAATATTAAATCCCGGCGACTGCTTCGGTGAGTTCAGCGCCTGTCTCGGCGGGCCGCGGGCCGGTACGGTGCGTGCCCTGCAGCCCTCCACCTGCCTGGAAATTCCCAATAGCGCCCTGCAGCGGGTTTTCGTCGGCAACGCCTCCGCCATGGAAAAACTCTCAAGCTTGATTGCGGAGCGGCATGAGGGGCGCATTCGCCTCCTGAAGGAGCTGCAGCTTTCCCAGGGGGATCACACATCGCAGGAAACGCTTTACAACTCGCTCCTGGGTCGGATGAAAAAATTCTTCAACTACGGGGCGTAGGCATCGGCGGGCGAATCTCGCGTTTATCCCGCTGCAACGCGCTCCGGTGCACTGCTTCAGCCCGAAAAGGAGAATGAGTGTCGGTGCCTGAGGGACTACGGGCTTTGCACGATTACGTTTGGCAAGGCATGGGGAAGATGCCCAGAGCCAGGGGTGACCAGGCGGCGTCCTGCCGCCCGATGGATGGCCGATTCGTCAAACATCCATCCGGTTATCCCTGACGAGCCGGACGCCTCCAAAGCTCGCTTCTGTTTCACCGACCGTGTGGATGATCTCTGCGGCTCATCTCCACCTGATTTGAGTATGCGATTGCCCGCCGCGCGGCTGCTCGCTCGCACGCTATACATTTGTTGACTTCCGTATACAATTGTATGTTTGCGAAGTAAAGGGGCAATCGGTTTGCCGCTCGCAAATGATTTGAGGAACTTCAAGGTTTTCGACGTGGCGACTGATTCGGACATTTTTGATATTACGATCCTTGGTGGCGGCCCGGTCGGTTTGTATGCGGCCTATTACGCCGGCCTGCGGCAGATGCGCACCAAAATCATCGACTCGCTGGACCAACTCGGCGGCCAGCTTGCAACCCTTTATCCCGAAAAATACATCTATGATGTTGCCGGTTTTCCCAAGGTGATTGCCCGCGATCTGGTAAAAAATCTGGTTGACCAGGCGCAGCAATACGAGCCACAAGTTTGTTTGTCACAGACAGTTAAGACTCTTACGCGGGATGAAGCTGCGCAGTGTTTTGTGCTTTCGTCCGATCAGGAAGTGCATCGGTCACGAACGGTTCTGATCTGTGCCGGGGCGGGGGCGTTTCAGGCCCGAAAACTGCCGGTTGCGGAAGCGGCTCAGTGGGAGGGGCGGGGCGTGTACTATTCCGTCGGCAGCAAGCAGGTTTTCGCCGGTAAGCGTCTGCTGATCATCGGTGGGGGGGATTCGGCGCTGGATTGGGCGATGAATCTACATGGAACGGCCTCGCACATTACCATCATCCATCGGCGCAATCAGTTCCGTGCGCATGAGGATAGCGTTTCCAAAACGATGGCCATGGGAATCCCGATTTTGACTTTTTGGGAGTTAAAATCGCTCGTGGTGACCGATAATCACTTAAGCGGTGCGGTTTTGGTGAATAATCAGACGCACGCCGAGCAGACGATCCAAGTCGATGCCATCCTGCCTCAACTCGGATTTATCAGCTCGCTGGGGGCCATTAAGGATTGGCCGATTCAAATACGGGGCCAGTCGATCTTGGTGGACCAGAAAATGCAGACCAATCTGCCGGGCGTATTTGCGGCCGGGGACGTGGCGGGGTTTGATGGCAAGTTGAAGTTAATCGCTACGGGTTTCGGAGAAGCGGCAACTGCGGTAAACTTTGCCAAGACGCTGCTGGATCCGAAGGCCAAAGCGTTCCCGGGGCACTCGAGTGAGATGGGGCCTCAGACGCTGACCACCATCGGAACGAGTGCGGATGTAACTGCGGCCTGAGGTGTGCGTATAATGCTCATGAATGGATTCGTGGGCGCCACGGTGCGGAATGTGGCTTGGAGAAAGTTGGTAGTTTCATGGTCGAAACGCTTTCACAACCCACCCGACGCGGCAATATGACGTGTGAAGCATTGAAATTTCGCGGACTGACAACATTTAAGACGATCGGCGTGGTGTTCATGGCTACCATGCTCGTATCCGTATGGCCGGGTTGTAAAGATAACACGGCTGCGGTCAGTTCCGGACGCTTGCCGCAGCGGTCCTCCATGTCGGTTCCCACGGCGTTCCGTGCGTTGCCTGCTCCTCATGGCAAACTCGTACTCACCGATCCCACACGGAGCAACCTGTGGGCGGGTGCTCGCTGGTATACCCTGGCAACTTCACAGGGCACCCCTTCGACGACTCAAGCCGCTGCCTATTACACGGCCCATAATCTTTATATCGCCGTCAATACACTCGGATCGCCTGTCGCATCTCCCGGCATTTCGCTGCCGAACCTCTGG
>DAHWIP010000243.1:0-3592 GCA_027344975.1 Phycisphaerae bacterium | reverse complement strand
GGGGCAGGCGGAATCAAACTGCGGGCGCGACTGCCGTCCCCAATTTACTGATACCCTTTCCGACGTTACCGCCGGCAAGCCGGCGGCTATTTGGCGGCACGGCCGGCGGAGCTGGCCAGAAAGGTGAGAGTTGAACGGTAGAAAGTAGAGCAAATACGGGGCCGTGCGATGCACGGCGGTAAATATTTTTTCAACCGCCGATGACGCAAAGGTGCGCGGGGGTTTCGGCAGTGAATCTGCGTGCCCTGGTGGCGAAGCGACACATAAATGTGCCGGCTGACATGCGTCTTCGTGTGAGGTCCAGCGTTACCGCCGGCAAGCCAGCGGCTATTTGGCGGCGCAGTCGCCCGTCCTCTGCGTTCCCCAGCGGCCCCTGCGGTTGAAATGGTTTTTACCGCGATGGCCACCGGTGGCCCGGTACGCCATTTGAAACCTGCACGGAACGGCAGTAAAAACATGCTGCCGACTCTCGGGCGGAATACGGTTTCCAACTCGATGCGGTCGCAGGCGTTTGGGTGTACCGACAGGGAAGGCTTATGTACCGTCTGGCCGCAGATCGACCATCCTCAGTTCGCACTGTTCCCGCATGGTTCATGTCGGCGGTATTCGTCATTGCCGTCGCAATCGTCATGGTCGTCCTGACCGGGCCGCAGGTCGGCGCAGTTTTCAGCACCCTTGGTAACGCATCGCTCTCGATGTTTATTTTTATCCCGGCCACGGCACTGGGTACGCTTCTGCTCTGGCCCGCCCGTCCCTATTTGATGCAGCTTCCCACACCCATGCCCGGAATCTATTTTCTCGCGCTTTCAGTCGCAGCTGGACTTCCTTCACTCGGTTTGCTGACGATGCTCATTGGGGCGCTGCACCTGCTCGCATACGCTCCGCTGGTGCTTTTGCTGGGCGGCACGATCGCCGGCTATGCCACCCTGAGCACCCATCTTAAATCTCTGCACTATGCAAACATCCGGAAACCCATCGATGCCCGCTGGCTGCTTTTTGCTGCCGCCATCGCAATCCCCGTTGCCGTGCTTCTTACCGCCGCCTGTTTTCCAGCCGGAACCCTCTGGCACACCGAGGGCAAAGGGTACGACGTACTGGAATATCACCTGCAATTACCCGGGCAATTTGTGGCGTCAGGCAGTATTGCCCCGGTGCGTGGAAATATTTATTCTTATCTACCGCTGAATATCGAGATGCTCTTTACCCTGATGGCGAGTCTGGTAAAAATATTACCCGGCTGGGGAGGCTTGTACAGCCTGATTTATGGTTCGCAGTTGCTGATGGTTGGCGTGACGGGCGTAACCGCCATCGCCGTCGGCTTGGCGCCGCTGCCGCTTTCGTGGCGCGGCCGTGCCATCGCCATGCTTCTTCTCCTCTCCACGCCATGGGTCATTGTCATCGGCTCTCTCGCGTACAACGATCCCGCCGTCCTTCTCATCGCGGCGGTCGCATTGCCACTCGCGATTGTCGGCGAAAGCCGCCAGGTCTTCTGGCTGCTGGGTCTGCTGCTGGGGCTGGCCGTCGGCGTCAAAATGACGGCCGGAATTTCGATTGCCCTGCCGGTGGCGGCCATCTGGATTGCGCGGCGCCAATGGCGAGATTTATTGCTGGTTGTCCTGATCTCCACCGTTCTCTATTCGCCTTGGATGGTACGGTCGATGATCGCCAGCCACACCCGCCAATCCATCGGCAATCCCATTTTTCCGCTCTTCGCGCACACGTTGGGGATGGATCATTGGAGCAAAAATCTCGCCGCCCGGTTTGATCGTGGACATACGGCGCCGCTGCGCGATGCAGGTATCGTCGGCCACCTGCACGCCATGGCCGATCAGTGGTTCCTCGACCGGCAGTTTGGCGCGGGATTTGCCGCCATGGCCGATGCGCTGGCCCGACACCCCGGATATCCCGGCCCGAAAACCCCATGGATTCTCCGGTTCGGTATCATCTGGATAGCGATATTTGTCGCTTCCGCCGTCGCACTGGCCACCGGTCCGGAGGCGTGGCTTTTATTCTTAGCAGGCGTGGTGCAGCTTATTTCCTGGCTTCTCTTCACCCAGATTCAGGCTCGCTTTCTCGTTCCCCTGATCGTCCCGTGCGTCTGGCTTACCGGCATGTCGGTGCGAGTGATACCCAAAATGGCGGTGGTTTTGGTGGTGGGGCTGATGTTCCAGCTCAGTTTTTTGCTTGTGCTGCTGCGCTCGGAGAACGGCACCTTTCTGGGGGGAGCGTACAGTCAGGTGATCGGTCGTTATTTTCAGTTACCCGAGATGTGGCTCATATCACGCCATCCGCAGCGAATCCTCGCCCCTTATGATCTCTCAAGTCCTGATTCTCGAATTTATCTGGAGGGGTTTGATGCTCCCCTCTATGTTCATGGCCACATCATTTACAACACGGTTTTTAATCGGAATCGATTGGCAAGATACTTTGCGGCCCATGGCGCCGCGGCTACCGTTAAGTGGCTGCAGAAGCATCATGTGCGGCTCGTCGTTTTTGACTGGTCGGAAATTGAGCGACTGGGCCGCACCTATGGCTTCAATCGCGTAGTGACGCCAAAAATGGCCGAGGCGTTGCTGCTGGCCGGATTGCGCCCGCTATCGGCAAAACTCGCGCCGGCGATGAGTATTTTTGTTGTGCCCGGCGAGTGAACAGTCATTAAACCTGCAGGGGTTGGACCGCGTGAATCTTCCTCCCGGACAGACCAGCGAGGTAACGATCCGGCCGCACTGGCGTGATTTCCCCTGTTTTAATACGAAGAACCATGCATGGGTGGTATCGCACGGTCGTTATCAAATTGCCGTCGGACGCAACAGCCGCGGTATTAAATCTACGGGAATAACACGCTGGTATCGCGCACGGGCGATGAACTTTTCATGATGCGGCAGGTTTTATTGTCGGCGCCGGTGATTTCATTTCGCCCGGCGTCGATCCACGCCAGGCGCTGATCTGCTCGCCCAGCGTATTGGCACTGTTGACCAGATGCACAATCTGAATACGTATGGAATCCTGGAGTAATTCCGTCGGCGGATGGATGGATTGAAACGTGCGGAGCAATTGAGCAATTTCGATCGGCGGCGGTGCAGTTTCCTCGTTGGAGAGATGGGTTAAAAACTGATCAAGGGCGGTGAAGAACGGTCGGCAGTAAGTTATCAGTTCACGCCGCGGAGCAGTAACATCCATGGCCTCCATGGCTGCCGCTGCGTTGTAGAGCCGAAGCGAACTGGCCAAGACTCCGCTGAGTACTCGCATGGTGTGAGGATCGGCGGACATCTCTCCCATGAGGCGGCCGACGGATGCCTCCAGATTTGTGCGTGCCAGTTGTGCCTTGCGTCGCGAGATCGGGGGCGATTCCGTTTTCGGCAGCGTATCATCGAACCGGTGCAGGACACTCAGAAGATATTCTCGATGCGTGCGCAGCAGCGACTCGATATGGCGGCCGACCTGCCGCTGTTCCCGCGTCGGCCACAGGCAGTATGCCGCAATGGCGATACCTCCGCCGATGAGCGTACATAGTGCCCGCGCGTTGATCAGATGCATGATATTTTCGCCCCCTTGTGCGAGCAGAATCACGATGAGCCCACTTATGAAGACG
>DAHWIP010000242.1:0-3600 GCA_027344975.1 Phycisphaerae bacterium | reverse complement strand
GCCTTCGGCCTACTGCTTGTAAACGGCGTATTGCTTATTGAGGAGGGGCTGGTAGTTTGGCACTCCTTACCGCGCAATCAGGGCCTTTCATCGCTACTCTGGGGCGCGCCGCATTACATCGGCCTGACACGACCTTATTTTTGGACGTACGTTACCGTTCCGACTTACACCGCACTTGCCATTGACCTGGGCATTGCGGTCGGAGCCGAGTTCCTCCGCTGCAGGGCGGTGTTGCCGGGGCGGGCCTCAGGCTTCCTCGCCTTGAGGCGAACGGCACAAGCGTGTGCCGCTCTAAACCTGATGTTTATCGCTGGCGTTATGCTTTTCACGCCGCATTTTTCGCTGATCTGATTGTGGCCGCCGGGTCTCCTGCGGTGAAAATGACGCCCCTCCCGCGTCCATGGATACTGGGGAATACTGGGGAAAGCCACCTGTAGATGCTGCGGATGGATGTTGTCCGGCGGCGGAATGCGAAACCCGCCGCGCGAATCGCGGCTCCATGCGTGCTCACCTGTCCATTTTCTACTTTCCCCCTTCTGCCGCCGCAGCCGGCCCGCCGGCCCTGCGAACTACGCTGTCGCTTGCCGTGAAACGATGATTCACCATAGAGGCCGCCGCTCTCCTTTTGGCGGGGTTACTTTATTCATGAGGAAAGGCGCTCGCGCCGCCAATCACAACGTACCGCTGCCGTGTTCCATGCCCGTGACCGCCAGCACCATCGCGCTGATCCGCTCCGGCTGGTATTCTGCCGGCAAGGCGGCAAATGCCGTCGCCGCAGCATGAAGCGTCGATCCGGTTGTGCATACATCGTCAACCAGCCAAACGTGTTGTCCCGACCAGTCGAGCGGTTTTGAAGCGATGGCTCCACGCAGATTTTCCCGCCGCTGATTGGCGCTCCCCGCCAACGATTGACGTGGAGTGCGTTTGCGGCGCACCAGACCGTCGACGAACGGTGTGCCCATGCGCCGCGCTAAAAATCGGGCCAATTCCCGGGCTTGATTAAACCCGCGGCTGAACTCCCGCCACCAATGGAGGGGTATCGGTACCAGCACATCCACACGAGGTTGACCCGCCCGTTCCCACGCCTCCGTCATCTGCGATGCCAGCAGGGGGGCCAGTGCCCAATGGCGACCAAATTTGAACTTTGCTATGAGCTCTTTCAACGGGTGCGTGTAGCCGCCGGCACGAATGATCTCCGCTATGCCCAGACGCCTGTGCGGGCACAGCGGGCAGTGACCGGCGCCCGGTGCACGGTTCGCACCGCAGCGATGGCAATATGGCGATTGGACCTGCCTGGCGAGTTCGTCCCGGATGAGTGATGAAACGGCGATATCATTTTCTGCAAGAGGGATTCCGGTCAGCCAGCAGGTTTGCGGCATCAGCAGATCGAAAATGCCCGTTGCTCCGATGCCACCGGGATTTCGTAATCTCATCGTACATCTCCCCGATATTCAATATTCTGACCTTCAGTCTAATCGGTCAGTCTGATATATGCCGCATCACCTATGCACACGTGCTCCGGAGCATGGTCACAAAATCATTGATCAGAGCGTTCGCTTTCTCAGCATTGATTGCCGTATGTCGGTAAGTCAGGCAGATCGTAAGTCGATCATTAAATGTGGTTGTTGCCCACACCAGCGGAAGCAGCGGGCCCACCGGCGAAACGCGAAAATAATCGCGGATATTCATTCCCGCCTCCCCGGATTGACACATCCATTGATCGGTAAGATTGACATTGGATATCCCTGCCAATAAGGGCAGATTCTTGGAGAAGAAAATGGCATGGTGGCGTTTTTCTTTGTAGAGGTTCCAGAAAAAACGGGTCAAATTGAGGGCCGCCAGCGAGGTTGTCGGTGAAGACCTCCGCTTTTGGTCCACGTGCTGCTGGTGAACTTTCTGCAATAGTTGATCAAAGGGCGTTTTCTCGGGCGCCTGGGTTACCACCGTCGCGAAACCCAGGCATACCCCGAAAGTTTTGTTGTATTCATCCCGATTCTGAGTATTTCCTCCGCGCTCGGCGGAGAGCGATTTCCGTATATCAACAATCGAACCTATTGCGACGCGATCGCGTGCTCCGTGCCCGAAACGCCGCGGTTTGTATCGATCTTTCTGGGTCAAATCACCAAGTAAGTTCGCAATAATCGTGACGAATATATCGTGAACCGAAACTTTTTTACGCCGCGCCGTCTCTTTAACCTTGAATATGAGATCAGACTCCAGCGTCACGAGGGCAAGGCCTGTCGTGAAATCCAGCGGATCGGAAAAATTAAGGCGGGCAGCCCGGCGGTGCCTTAAATATTGCCTCAGACATTGTGAACAACTCTGGATCCAACGGTTCTTCTCCTCAACTCCCGCGCCAGAGACGAATTCAGTGACAAATGAATTGCGGCACGCTTGAAAATATATGCATCGCATCAATTCGCGAATGGACCAGCTATCCGCAATCCAGTGATCATACGTTACGATCAGATGAAAACTTCGTGGATTCTGCACGAGACAAAGCCGAATGGGTGACCCGCCCTCCGTAAACGGGGTATTGATCTGTCGCATGATAATATCCGGACAGGATGCCCCATCCGCAACATATTCAATGCTCTCGGGTGACCGGAAGGGGGGAATCAGCTTCTGGCGAGTTAATTCCGCCACAACCTTTTCAGTTGCCGTCCGCCACTGCGCGAGCTCGGCAATACCGTCAATTTCAATCGCCTGCACGGCGTTGTAGGGCGCCAGCGCGGTCCAGCATCGCATGAGTTTCTGAAATGCATTCAAGCCGTGCGTGCTCCTGATGCCGTTGGAACCATTTTAATGGATGCGCATTCATTCATGATGCAGTCGTCGAGGAATAAATCTTCCCACCGATTCCATGTACGACCGATAATCCGCACCATGGACCCCAGTGAGATATCGTTCCTCACGTCGGGCCTCAAGTTGCAGCATGGTGATATGGATTGCGGCGATGACCGCCATAAGAAGGCTTGGAACAGCCGCTACGCTGCAGATCATCAGCAATATCGACAGTGCATAAATCGGATGGCGCACCCATTGATACGGGCCGGAAATGACAAGCTGCGTCTTCTCGTTCGGGTCAATACCAATTCGCCAGGATCGTCCCATCTTTCGCCAGCATACAAATGTCGCCCACAATGCAATCAGTCCGATCCCAGCGCCGAGATACCCCGCCGTTGCAGCGGCACGACCGTTCGCCCCAAGCGTGCGCATGATGAAAGGGCCGCCCGATGGCGGTAAGAAAAAAGTAATCCATGGCAGGGTGCACCAAGCCAGTACCGTCGGAGCCCAAAGGAGACGCAATCGCCGGCCTGTTTTTTCCCGCGGAATCACATTCGGATCGCGTCCAATCTTGCGGGATAGCCGGTAGCTTTTCACAAGCACCGTTCCCCAATAGACTGCGGTTTCACTTCCGAGGATAAGTTCCGGCATACGCTGGACTATCAAGATGTTCCCCTGCCGCCACGCTGACCAAGCCGCCATTTTATCGCAGTATGGTCAAAACGCGGCATGACCCAGCTCTCCCATCGCTGGAGCGACCGCTTGATGTAATGGAGCATCATTTTCTGTACGCCCGGCACGGCGCTGATGTTC
>DAHWIP010000241.1:0-3627 GCA_027344975.1 Phycisphaerae bacterium | reverse complement strand
AGTGTGGTCTCTTCGTGGGTGATGAAGCATTCGCGTCTTTAATCGTGCCGTGCAGATTCCATTTGCCGTGTGCAGTATTTGACGCTATGCGATAGTTGGGTTAAAACCTCAAACCCTGCGTGTTTGAGGGCGGCTCTGGCGGGTCGCACCTGACCCAGGGGAAAATTGTAATTCGAGTGGTTATGATCTCCGGTTGTCTTACCGAAGTTTGCAGAATGCCTTTAGCGGCCGTTGATGTGCTCAATGGAACCGTACCGCATAAGATTTTTCCTCAGCCTCTCTTTGATTTATTCGGTCAGAAAACCTATTTCACCAGCCACATCCTGATGCTGCTTCTTTCGGCCGGACTGATGCTGGCCATATTTCCCTACATGGCCCGCAAACTGCAATCCGAACCGGTTCCCACCGGCGCCCGAAACTTTCTCGAAGCGATGCTGGTGTTTCTGAAAAAGGAAACATTCGATCCGATGTTGGGAAAATGGTCGGATGTATTTACGCCCTATCTTTGGACGGCATTTTTCTTCATTCTATTTGCGAATCTCTTCGGCATGTTGCCGGTCGATGAAGTGGTGGAGATCATCAACCGCACCTTCGGAATTCATATTCCGCAGTTCTGGGGCGGCGCAACCGGTGATCTGACCGTCACCGCCACTTTAGCCCTCTGCACGTTTCTCACCGTGCATGTCACCGGTATCGGAGAATTTATCCGCAATGCCCGCCGTCCCGCCCACGCCCGGCATGGCGCCGAGCACGGACATGGGCATGAACATCATGGCAGTCCTGCCGCGGCGGATGATTCCGCACCCAAGCGGGCTCTGCCGGTGGCGATTGTATTGGGCGTGGGAAAATATTTTGCCCATCTGGTCCCGCCGGGTGTGCCGATTTTTCTCTGGCCGCTGATGTTCATCCTTGAATTGATGGGAACTTTTGTCAAACCCCTGGCCCTGTGTATGCGACTCTTTGCCGTGATGATGTCGGGCCCGCTGGTGGTGGCCGTTCTGGTCAGCATCATCTTTGCGCTGGGGGGCATTCTCGTGCGGGGAATTGCCGGCGTGCCGGTGATCCTCTTCGGAACGGCATTTGAAGCGTTGCACCTTCTGGAGGCGTTTCTCCAGGCCTACATATTTACGCTGCTCAGCGCCGCGTATATCGCGGAAGCGGTGGCGACAGAACATTAATTTCGATCGGGCGTGGTGCCGTCGAAGGACTTTTTTTTAACCTCCAAAGGAGTTGTTTATGGATGCCGCTGCGGTGACTCATGTCTCTCATGTCGTGGTGAACACGACGAATTCAATGGATTCGCTGGTCAAATCGATTGAAATCGCCGGTGCGCTCATCGGCGCCGGCGCCGGTGTTGCCGGTGCGGGTGCCGGTGTCGGTGCCATCGGACAGGGCATGTGCGAAGCGTCCGCCCGTCAGCCGGAACTCATCAACATGATCCGGACGCAGTTCTTTCTTGCCGCCGCCATCATCGAAGGTTTCACCTTTCTTCTGCTTGTGCTGGCGATGATCGTGCTCATCCGCAACGGGGGTCTTTAATCCGTCCGGTGTTCGGCGGATGGCCCCGGCACGGCGAGTGCAGCGGATGCGGCGGATATGGATTAATATAAAAACAGTTGGACAGACCTATGCTTAGTATCAAGGGATTTATCCTCCGATGCGGAAATAAAGCCGGGTGGCTGGCCCCCGCCACGGCGGCGGTCATGAGCCTCACGGCCGTGTCGTCGGCGTACGCTTCCGGCGGCGGAAAATCGGCGCAGCAGGGCTCCTCGCTCATGTCCATTCAGGTGGGCATGGCCGTCATCACCCTTATCATTTTTATCCTGCTCATCGTTCTGCTGGGCAAGTTTGCGTGGCGTCCTCTGATTACCGGCCTTAAACGCCGCGAGGAGGCAATCCGGGAAAGCATCCGCGCCGCTGCGGAAGCTGAAGCTCAGGTGGAGCGGACACGCAAAAATCTTGAGGAAAAAATCGCCGAAGTGCAGCGTCAGGCTTCCCTGCAGCTTCAGCAGGCCAAAGCCGATGCCGCCAAAGCCGCCGAGATCATCCGGCAGCAGGCCGAGGCGGAATCGCGTGCCATCAAAGATCAGGCCCTGCGCGACATTCAAAGTGCCAAACAGCAGGCACTCTCCGAGATCGCGCTTCAGTCGGTGGAATTGAGCACCCGGATGGCCAGTAAAATACTTTCACGTAATCTGACGGTGGATGATCAGCAGCGTCTCATTGATGAGACAGTTTCAGAATTGGCCCGGCAATAACGGCATGGACTGCCCAGGGCGGTGCGCGGCATCGCCGGGATGAGAACCGTTTCCGGGTTGGGATAATGGTATGAGTCAACAAAGCACGCTTAACAATTCCGTCGCCGCGGTTTATGCCGCCGCGCTTTATGATGCAGCGATCAGTGCCGGCGTGCTGGATGATGTGATCAGCGATATCGCCTCCATGGTCGAATTGGCGCATAAACAGCCGGTGCTCATGGATTTCTTTCGTTCGCCCGCCATTACCAGCGACCAGAAAATGCAGGTGTTGGAGCGTTCGATCGGGGGTTATCTCAATCCACTCACGCTTCAAACGCTCAAATCGATGGCTCACCGGAACCGTCTTGAACTGTTTCGCGAATTTGTGCAGCAGATTGAATGGCTGCATCGGAATCGGCGCGGCCGGATGATGATTGAAGCGGTATGCCCCGCACCCCTTTCCCCGTCGCAGATCCAGCAGATTGAAAGCGCACTGAGCACCAAATACAAGGCACAGGTCAGTTTGAATGTCACGCTCTCGCCGGGCCTCATCGGTGGGATTCAACTGAAAATCGGCGATACCTTTGTGGACGGTTCGGTCCGACAGAAACTCTTCGACATGACCCGCCGAATCAAGCATGCCGCTTTGACGGATGTGGCCGCCGACTCACGGCGGCTGGTTGTGACGTAGGGATGCTGCGCCGCCAGGCTCTTTGAATGGGTATTTATGGAAGGTGTTGAAATATGAAATTCAAGGTTGATGAGATAGCCGCCGTCATTCAGCGGGAAATCAGTAATTACAAAGACCAGCTTGATGTGTCGCAGACGGGGCGCGTCATTGATGTCGGTGATGGTATTGCCCACATTTACGGCCTCAATCAGGCCATGGCGGGGGAGATGCTTGAATTTCCGAACGGCATCTTCGGCCAGGTGTTTAATCTTGAGGAAGAGACGGTCGGCGCCGTTATCTTTGGCGATTACGCAGAAATCAAGGAGGGGGATGTCGTCAAGGCGACCGGCAAGCTCCTCTCCGTTCCCGTCGGAAACGCGCTGCTGGGACGTGTGGTCAATCCGCTGGGCCAGCCCATTGACGGTGGTGCCGCCATTGAAACCAGCGACCGTCGTCTTGTGGACATCATCGCTCCCGGTATTGCCGATCGGCAGCCCGTCAAAGAGCCTCTGCAAACGGGTATCAAAGCCATCGATTCGATGATTCCCATCGGACGCGGCCAGCGTGAATTGATCATCGGCGACCGCAAAACCGGCAAGACCGCCATCGCCGTCGATACCATCATCAATCAGAAGAAATTTTTCGGCACCCCCGACGAAGTAATCTGCGTCTATGTTGCCATCGGGCAGAAAGAATCCACCGTTGCCGGCGTGGTGGATA
>DAHWIP010000240.1:0-3640 GCA_027344975.1 Phycisphaerae bacterium | reverse complement strand
CGCCGGCGGATCGCCATCGATGGAGCCGAAATTTCCCTGCCCGTCGACCAATCGCGCCCGCATGTTCCAGCTTTGCGCCATGCGCACCAGCGTGGGGTAGATCACCGCTTCGCCGTGCGGGTGGTAATTACCGGAGGTATCGCCTGCGATCTTGGCACACTTGATATGCTTGCTGCGCGGCATGAGACGCAGATCATTCATGGCGACGAGAATGCGGCGCTGAGAGGGTTTGAGGCCGTCGCGCACATCCGGCAGAGCGCGATCCATAATCGTGCTCATCGCATAGGTGAGGTAGCTTTCAGAAAGCTCGGTTTCAATTTGCAGGTCGGTTATCCGGGCGTCTTGATCGAACATATTCTTCCTTGAAGACCGTTTGAGTCCAAATTCGCGGCGGCGACCCTCTTTCAGGTGCCGCTATCAAGTTGGAATTCTAACGGAAAATAGACCGGGCGTCGCTGTTTCGCAGCCGTCATGGTCGGCTTCCGCAACGCCCCGCACTGCCGGCGGTCCGGGTGATGGGATGACCGTACAGGCGGCATCAGTGTGCGGCCATGACCAAGGCGACGCCTCCGAGGGCGATGCAGTAAATGGCAAAGGGCCACAGTTTTCGGGTTTCAAAATATTTCATCAGAAATGCCGTGCTCAGATACGCCGCCAGGCCCGCCGCGATGGCCGCCGGAATTGTGAGGCCGAGGATCGCGTGCGCACTGTGCTTGAAAAGAGCTGGCACCTTGAGAAGCCCGGCGGCTGCGATGACCGGTGTCGCCAGCATAAAGGCAAAACGGCACGCCTCTTCGTAGGAAAGCCCGGCTAGAATGCCGCCGACGATGGCGGCACCGCTGCGCGATATGCCGGGGAACAGGGCAAAAGTCTGCGCTGCACCCACCGCTGCGCCGGTCGGAAATGAAAGATCTTCCGCGGCCTTGTTTTCGGCTCCGCGCTGGGCGCTCTTTTTCTTAAGCCAGTCGCCCGCGAGCATCACCAATCCGTTGGCCATCAAAAATACGCACACCATCCAGTAATAGTGCGGATTATCAAAAAACAGCTTGAATTTTTTCTCAAATACCAGCCCGACCAGCCCCACCACAATGGTGCCGGCCACGAGCAGCCAGGCAAATTTACTATCCCGATCATAAACCAGTTTTTTGTGTTTAATACTGCCGAGATACGCTTTGATCACCTTAATCCACGTCTTCCAGAAGTAGATGAACAGCGCGGCGGCTGTGGCCAGATGCAGAGCCACCACGAAGGAGAGAAAATCCTTGTTTTGCGCATTAAAGTGCCAATGCAGCAGATGCTTGATGATAATGATGTGCCCCAACGAACTGATGGGAAAGAGTTCTGATATCCCCTGCAGAAGGCCCAGAATCACGGCCTGCACCAGCGTCAAATGGTGCGTCGGCTCAAGGGCCGCGGTCGCGGCATGCAGATGTCCGGTGAGCAGAGCCGTTTTATCGTGCATCCATATCCTCCTCTTGGTTGAGTGAACGAGTTCCAAACCACGGCCCCCGGCAGTCCACCGCAGGCATGAGCATCATGCGTACATGTCGGCTTTTTTTCAACCCAAACGTGAAAACCTGCGACAGGCTACCGGGCCGGCCGATGACAGAACATAGAATTGAAAGCCCCTTTTTAGCCGATATCAAGCTACAATTCCTGCGGTATTCCGGTGCATCGCCCGTCGGGTGTGCAGTTGTGGATTGGTCGAGGATGTTTTATGAAACCGGCCGTTTGGCTCATACTGCTTTCCACTGCATCGCTTTCGGGTTGTGCGAGCAATCCGTTTTCTGCGTCCGCTCCGATGCACGTTCCCGAGGCACTCTACCAGCCGGCATTTTATTCCGTGGGAAATGGATTAAGCCCCGCCCCTTCGGGAAAGGGCGTATCGCGGCGAAATGTCCATCTGTCGCAACTGATGGCGGAAGCTTCGCTGCCCGTTGCCCCGGCCCGCAAAACGGTTTCTGCAAGGGATCGGAAAAAAGCACTGGTTTTTTACGGATCAGGTCTTAATGCGGCATACAGCGGCCGCTACAGTGGTGCCCTTTACCTTCTTCGGCAGAGTTATAAGTTCAATCCCAATTCGGCCAAGACACTCTCGGCGCTTGCGCAAGTGTCGATGAAACTCGGCGACACCGCCGGTGCCGATCGATATTTGAAGTCAGCCCTGCACCTGAATCCGCTGGATCCGAAGCTTCAATTACAGGCGGCCGCACTGGATTTATCCCACGGCCGCGGGAAAGCCGCCTTGCAGCGTCTCCTGATTGCCCGCAAATCGCCGCAACTCAAAGCGGATTCTCCGCTTTTGCCTCGGATTGATTTTTTATTGGGTGCTGCCCTGCAGAGCAGGGGGTATTACGGTGCCGCTGCCGAGGCGTATCAGCAGACGGCCTTGCTCCTCAAGCAACCCTCGGTGACGTACGAGTTCAACCCGCACGACCACCGCCTGATGCGAAGTCGCGGGTTAATCCACTTTTTGATCGGCCGCAACAGTCTTCTGGCGGGACGCTATCCTACTGCCGCCGCATGTTTTGCCACCGCCCGTCGGCAGGGGTTTACCAATCCCGTTATCCTCGGCCAACTGGCATTGGCCATGCAATTTACGGGCCATCCACGAGCGGCAGCCCGGGACGCGGTGGATTATTCTGTTCGTACACACGGTTCGCCTCCGGCGACCATCATTCTCGCGGATATGATTCTGGATCAGCATGGGCCGGCGATGGTTCTCGCCGCCGCCGAGGCGTTAAAGGCCGGCTCCCTGGCTCAAGCCGATGCCTTGGCGTGCGTGGCACACGCGGCGTGGATTACAGGTCATACGCGCACCGCCCGGCGCACGCTGGCCCGACTCTGCAGGCTGCAACCGGCGAAAATTTCAACCGTGCAGAAGTTTATCGTGCTGGCAGTCTGTACCGGTCGGCGGCTTGATGCGATCAAATGGGTCACGCGCGCGCTCGCTGCCCACCGGCTGCCGCCGCATGCACTCTCAGCTATCACGGCCGATTTTTTCGGCCTGCATCCCACCGAGACGGACGTTCGCCGATTGCTGCGGAGTGTGCTCAAGCGACGGGCGATCAGCGTCAGTCTGCCTCCACAACAACAGGTGGAGCAACTTCAGTGGCAGTACGGACTGATCGATAATCTCTCGCTGCTCACCGGCCGCCGCCAATTTGCACTGACCGTCACGGGTGAGTTGCTGCAGCGGGCGCCCCAATTCTGGCCCACCATCAAAGGACGCTGCCTCGCTTTGGCGTTGGGACACCGGTATTCAGAGGCGGATGAGCTGATTCGTCGAGCGATTCGAGAGCATCTCGGCGGGGCGGACGCCTATGTGATCAAGGCGGAAGTTTATGCCGCTGCCGATCGCATGGCGGCCGCCATGAGCACTGCGATCAACGCCACCTACTCCTATCCACATTACCGTCCATTGTGGCGTGAACTGGAGCGCCTGACGCACGATCGGCAGTATCCGCCGGATGAGGTCAACATTCTGCGTCATGAGGCGGAGTTGTTTCCGCAGGACCGCAGGGTGGCATTCCGGCTCGTGCAGGTGGAATATGAATTTGGCGATATCGGGGCGTTTCGCATCGAGGCTCAGGACTTTCTCTCGCGTTTCGGGCAAGGAAAGCGGACACTGATTGCCGCC
>DAHWIP010000023.1:0-13221 GCA_027344975.1 Phycisphaerae bacterium | reverse complement strand
GATGCTCACGGCTGCTGGAAACCGGCTCTCATCGATCATCGCCGAGCCCGCATATACGCCGTCGGCCGGTATTAACTGATCACAGGCGATATTAATGGTCGGATACCCCAATACCGATCCTCCGCGGCCCTGTCCATGAATCACCCTGCCGGATAAGGTGTACGGGCGTCCCAGCAGGGCGGCGGCATCGCGCATCCGGCCGAGACCGATGAGCCGGCGCACCAGCGAACTGCTGACATCCACAACGGTCTGATCACTTAACACAGCCTGGGCGGTGGGAATCTCAATGACCTCCCAGCCCAATGCCGCTCCCGCTTCCCGCAGCGTCTGCGTATTACCCAGGGCCCCGCGGCCGTAGGTAAAAGTCCGCCCCTCAACCAACCGGCAGGCATGAAGTTGCCGTTGAAGAATATCCTGTTCAAAACTTTCGCGGCTGATGTTGAGAAAATCCCGATCCGGAGCATTCACCCAGACGGCGTCGGGATGAAATCGGCCGATGAGTTTAAGACGCTGCTCGATCGTGCTGATGCAGGGGCGCGAGATATCCGGACGCAGGATCGTCAGGGGATGCGGATCAAATGTGATCACCAGCAGCGGCAGGTTCAGGCTTTCGGCCGTTCGCCGTGCCGCATCGAGCATGGCCGCGTGACCGATGTGCACGCCGTCAAAGTTACCGATACAGACCACGCCGCCACGTTTATCCTGAGGTATTTCCGCGAGCGTCTTGCAGATCAGCATGAAGGAATTTTAGGGTTAATACCCTCAACCCGCAAAGTCTCAGCACCGGCGTCCCATCCGGGCGGGTTATATCGGCGGATCAAAACGAAAAATAACATCAAAGACCTTGCCGCCCATCCGGCGTGCAATGATCGGCTCCTTGATCATGCAGAGTTTTACACATGCCGGGATGAAGGTGGTATCAAAATTGCTTTCCAGGCTGCGCCCCATCCCCTCCAAGATCAATAAATCGGCACCGGCGCAGGCCGCATTGCATTCATCCGAGACGCTGCGCAGATCGATGAGCGGCGTTGTGCCGCCCGACCCGGCGATACCAATCACTCCCTCGCGGCAGAGCCGGTCCAGAAGGGCGTCGCGCTGCGACAGATCGGCCATCACCCGCCGTAATTCACTCACCGTGATGTCATTGAGCGCCGGTTCATCATTGGCCAGCAGCACCACCCTCGTTCCACGCCCCGCGAGCCATCTGGTAAGGGGCAGGATGCCCAGAATGATGTCACTCCCGGCGTTGTCAACAAAAATGGCGGCTTTTGCCGGTGGGTGTGCGAAATACCATCGCGCAAAGTCATTAAAATGGTCGATGAGCCAGGGGCGCTGAATCCCGGACCGGACCTGCAGAAATTCCGGCCCATTTTCCCGGTAGGCCGTCGCGGTTGCCGATGCCCCCAGATCAAAGATATTCCCCGCAAAAACGCCCAGCACAAGCTTCTCAAGCACCGATTCGGGGTCCGCATTCCGGTCCAGCTCCTCCACCAGCGAAGCGAACATCGCGATGCAGCGGCGGTTCTCCCGCTCCTTAATATGCTGATACGGGTCGGCAATGCCGTGGCGTTTGAGGCACTGCTGCCGAATCAATCCCAGTACCTGCAGATTCAATTCCCCATACACATCCGGATCTCGCCGCAGTTTGTGCATTTCACGTTGCAGTTCGGCGTGACAGGCTGCCGCCCGCTCCGCCGCACCGTTACCGTAGACTTCTATGGCCAGGCGGGTGGTCAACTCGAAATGAGAAATGAAATGATCCAACCAATAATCGCGAAATTCCGCATCTTTCAGCATGTCCTGCCGGCACGGGTAATAGTTCTCCGGATGGGCGATCTGGATCAATGTCGGCATCAGGGTCGCGCTCCATCGGATGCTGCATGGGACTCATTCGGCACTTCAATCCACCGCCGTTTGCCGATGATGTCCCGCGCGATAACACCTGACGCAATGCGAAAGGCACTGAGCCCATTACCCAGTTTCGCGGCAATTAATCGATGCCCGGCAAAGTAAAAAAGCATCTGCCGCCGGGCCAGCCATCGCACATGCGCGATTCGGGCCCGGTATCCCACCCCGCCAATGGTAATATCCACCGTTGAACCGATTTGAATCGTGCATCCCCGTCGGCTCGCGAGACGGCTCAGGCCGATCTCGTTGATGGCGGCTGTGGTGCCGCGATTTCCCTGCAGGGCGTCGGCCACCAGAAAAACTGCGGGCATGGGAATCGCATGATGCAGCGTCCAGAGGGAGGTCTTGGTGCGGTAGAGCAGGAGTTTATTCCCCCGTGCCAGCACCCGCAGGGTTCCGTTGATCAGTTGGCGCTCGAGCCCCACAAGGGTAAAGGCCGGGGCGCTGTGTCCATCGCCGATATGAAATCGAATCCGCCATCGCTGGGCCAGCAGAGGGCCGTTGGAGATGGATATTAAATTCCAGTCGAGCAGTCGGCCGTGAATTCGGCGCGTTACACGGATATGCAGGGCTCCAACCACGTAATGATCCAGATGCAGAATAAACCATCGGTTCGTATTGGAATTGGTGATCTGTCCCGCGGTACGCCGCAGAAATGACCAGTTGTATTTCAATTGGTGTGCCGATTCAGGAATTGGTCCCAGTGGCGCCGCGACTCCCGATCGCACCATCATCAGATGCAGAGCCGCAATCTGCGATCCGACCGTCAGGATCAGATTATGATCGCCACGGACAACCTGGATTCTCGCGGCGTTTTCCGCCACCGGGGCGGATGAAAGGAGTTTTCGCCAGCGGGCGTGATTCAAAATCCGGCGCCCGTCGAGGCGGCGAATAATATCCCCCGGTCGAAGACCGGCGGTCAGCAGCGACGGCGGCAATTCCTGATCCATCACCACCGCACCCCCAGCCTCCGGCATGCGCAGAGCGGAGAGTACTTTTTCATAAGCCCTGTCAATCGGGTTGGCACCGGCGATTGACGATGCCACACCGACCGATATCAGGCCGATCGGAATCGCGATGGCCCGGCATGTGCGGAGTTTCGCTGCCTGATGATCGTGGCCTCGTCGCTGCATCAGCGCACATCTTCGTGGAGCGGTTTTTCAAATTGAATCAGCAGATCGCTGTGCGAAGAATCCCACCGCGTCCCCACAATGTCATAGGCGAAGCCCACCGCCATCTGCACCATGGCTCGATGGCGATTGAGCGCTTCAAAGCGGCAGAATTCATAACTGTGATTTTTCGCCCATTCATTCTGCGATTCAAGAAGCTGACGCCCGATTCCCTTGCGGCGAAAGTCCGCATGCACGCCGATCAGCCAGGTGTAGAACACCAGCGGCTTGAGCTCAAATCCAATACAGAATCCGATGGGGCGATTATCCAGCGACGCGAGCATCACCAGCACGTTGTAACGCCCCTGGAAACGCCTCCGGAAATAATTTTGATCTTCCGTCGGACGGAAAATCTGATTGTACAATTCCACAATCACCGGCAATTGGGATTCAGTTACGATGGTGATATCAGCCTGGGCCATACCAAAGTCCACTTTCCGCGTCTATTTCCTGCCCCACATCAGGGCGCAGAATCTCCGCTGGAAAATCATATCCCAAGCTGACATCCGGTTCAAAAGATGTGCCGGACCCATATGGCAAATCGGCAGCAGCGCTTCCCGCGCACCGATAGCCGAATGGATACCGGGAAACAGGATGCATCACCACCCAAAGCCCATCAGCTCGGCATTTCCGCCACGGCCACAGCCCATGGGTGCAGCGTGATGTGTCCGCTCTTCGGATGCATGGCCGCCGGCTGACCGGAGCCGGTCTTACCGTCGACGACGTAAACCACAGTCGGTCTCCCCGGTAAGGCGACTTCCACCGACGCACCAGCCTTGTTGATCAGCAGCACCTTGCGCTTGCCGGTGGGGGTGATAAAACCACGGGCGAAGATATCCGATGCCGACTGTTTTTGGCCGCCGAGAACGGTTTTGCAGTATTTATCACCTCTTCCGCAGTTACGAACCAGTAACTCCAGCACCCGGAAGCGGGCATTGGGAACTCCCGTATGCCAGTTCACCATGCTTACATCTGGAAATTGCGTCGGATAGCCGATCAGTTGGCTCTCGCCGACCACATTAACTCCCTGGGCCGCCAGATGGGCAAAGACATAGGCATACATCGCCCCGCTGAGATTCCAGTACAGGTGGGGCAGTTTCCCGCCCCTGAAAGTGCCGATTTCGTCGGTGTCGATCATGGTTTTCGGGCTTAACTTATTCCGCAGTGCAACAATTTTATCAGATACGTTGATAAACCCGTTGGCCTTCGAGAAAGCCTGTTTCGCCCACGTGGTAATATGATGACCGCCGAGACCCGCATAGAAATGATACGAAATCATATTCAGTGGCGTGCCCGGGGCATGATGACGCGGATTGAGAAAATATTTGGCCCACCCGATATTTGCCGGATTTTCTCCCTGCGCCAGTGCGAGGCCCACAAAGCGGGTTGTGGGGGAAACCTTGTGGATGGCGGCGACGATGGCGTCGTACCAGCGAGTATATTCCTGAACGTTCATATGATGCTCAAAGTTGACTTCATTGAGCACTTCCCACCAGGCGAAGTGGTAGTGATATCCCGAGTGGTGCCAGCGGCCCAACTGATCTCGGAATCCTCCCCGCGTGTACCAGCTGACCAGTCGCGCATAATAATCCGCCAATGGCTTGAGCGAATGGCCCCGCAATTGCGTTCCCTGCTCGTATTTCCAGTAAACCTGATTCGGATTCTTCGGATAGGGAACCGGCTTGGGGGTTTTGAAGAGCCATTCCGGAATGGTACTGAAATTCATGATCACCGAATGTCCTGCCGTCGCCCGCATGAAGGCGCGTACCATCGGATCAATGAGCGAAAAATTCCAATACGTGTGTCCATGAGAGGGCGGTTTAAGTTCCGCCACCGCCAGACGCGGGTAGGGGAGCCATGGGACGAAACGAACATAGTTCGCCCCCAGATGCCGCACCGCAAGCAGGGCGCGGTGACTCACGGGTGATTCCGGCCGCAGCAGCGGGTTCACCACCACCTGCAGGGTCGGTACTGCCTGCGAAATCATGCTGACATGATTCCAATGAATGGCAACCGTGGCGTCGCTGCCGGGGGCGGCATAAAGCGATGCGGCGGATGCCCCGCCCGCAACCATTAACCCTGCAAGCCAAACCTTTACAAACTTTCGCATGCTGTTGACCTCAATTCCACCAATGACAACCACGTCATCGCCTGTCCGCAGGCGGAACACCATAAATCGATGCCGACGAAGGGGTCAATCTAACACCGGCTCCTGACACCCGCAAGTTTCCCCCTCCGCTGACTCATACCCAGTTTCATGACGCGGTATACCGCGAAGTGCGGGAGAGAGTTATGCCGTTGGCGTTGCGAACCATCGGCACAATGAATGTGCCGGCTCCCCCGCGCCGATCCCCGAGCCCACTTGGTTGCTGCTTTGACGCCACCGTCATTGGCGTGCATAATCACGGAGTACTGCGTTGCTTTGCATCGAAGTCTTTCAGGAGCATTGGCCATTAGTCAGCACGGGTTGCGGTGTAACGAACAGATCCGAATTCCCAAAGTTCGTCTCATTAATGAAGATAATACTCAGGCCGGGATCGTGGCGACCGTCGAGGCGCTCCGGCTTGCGCGGGAAGTGGGGTTGGACCTCGTTGAGGTTTCCCCTCAGGCCGATCCACCAGTTTGCCGTATCATGGATTACGGCAAGTGGAAATATAAACAGCGGAAAAAAGAGCAGAAGGCACATGCCGCACCTCATCAACAGTTGAAAGAACTTCGCATTCGCAGCGTGAAGATTGACCAGCATGATCAGGTGACGACCCTGAACAAAGCCAAGAAATTTCTTGAAGACGGCCACAAAGTTCAGTTCAATCTGATGTTTCGCGGACGGGAGATGCACCACGTGGATCTCGGCCGTCAGATTCTGGATCGTTTCCGCCATGATCTCGAAACACTTTCCAAGGTGGAGCGAGAACCGCGACTGGAAGGCAAACGCATGATTCTGATCCTCTCGCCCAAACGGGGCTGATTCTCCCGTCGGCGTTTTAGGCAGGCCGGGCCGTGCTGCTTGGGAGGCGCATGTCCAGTATAAGCCATGAAAATATCGGCCCCGGATATCCATCCACTAATCCCCGGCATCCGGTTCTGCGTTTGATTCTCTGGATTGCCTGCATTCTCGCTGCAACCGGGATTTCGCTGGCGATCGATCTGGCGGGAATATATCGATCAACCGAAGCATTGCCGATGGCGATGGCACTTTTTTGCTGCAGTTTCGGTGCGATATTTACACTCGCCTGGCTGCTGCATTCCACGCCGCCGAATGCGATCAAACTGCCTCCATGGGTCAGTCAGGTGCTCATTACAGCCCTCGCTCTGGTGATCTGGTTGCTGCGCTGGCACGCGGGTTACGCGCTGTCCCCGGCTCATGGCGCGGGAAAGCAGTGGCCATGGTTTTTTTCTTGCGTCCTTGAGATCGCCTCGGTGATGCTTGCCCTGCGAATCCTGCATCTCGCGGGCGAAAGTCCCTGGTGGGCCTTTTTGCCTCTGCCGGTTGTTCTTTACGATGCCCTATCTTTTTTTCCACCAAGCCAGTGGGTTTGGTCAGCGCTGGCGCTGGATTTGCTTCTCCTGGCAATCATCTTCCTCCTTGGGCATCGAAAAGCTCCGGCGGCGGTGTGCCTTTCCATCGTGGCCGGGTTATTTCCGCCTGCCGTGCTACTTCTACCGCTAATCGCCGCGCCCGTACCGCCCATCCCCTATCCGCGACGCCGCCGGGTGTGGGTATCGGCTACTGCCGCCCTGGCACCGATGCTGATCCTGTGGATTGTGCCCGTGGTGCACCCGATTGGAACTCTGCACCCCTGGGCATGGGCTGCGGAGATCGAACCGAAGGCAATCATCCGGCTTGGATGGCCGATGATGGGCATTTATCCGCTGGTCGCCATCGGAATCTGGCTCTTGGTGCTGCGAGCGGTGACGAAATCCGCCCCGCACCCGCTGCTGATTGCCCGCAGTATCATTATGTTTTTCATGCTGACCGCGATGATGAATCCGTTTTCCAATCCATGGAGTGTTCTGCTGGTACTGGGACTCTCCGCCTCGGTATGGGTATCAAGTGCGTGGATATTGATTCTGTTATTTCTCCCGGCCCTTGCGATCGGCAATGCATCGGTCCCGACTCACAGCATCATCTGGCGGGTGTCAATTAATATTTCGTATTTTGCGGTGGTCTTTGCGCTGGTGATTCGAGATATTGTATGGTTGTCAGCGACGAAGCGTTCGGAGCCTGCCGCCTGATTTTGGCGGAGAAGTGATACTCAGGCAACCGCATCGGCGGCCCATTTTCGCGACCAATTTTCAAATTCAAGGACATCGAGTGCCCGGCTGTAGCGGAATCCCTGCAGGGCGTCGCATCCGATGCCGCGCAGATAGTCTTCCTGTTCCATAACCTCGATTCCCTCGGCCGTAACTTCCAGTTCAAGGCGATGCGCCATATTCACGAGTGCGTTGAGGAGCTTGGTTGCGGATGCCTGCGGAATGTCCCTGACAAATGACCGATCTACTTTCAGACGGTGGGCGCTGATGCGGCGGAGATACCCCAGCGATGCATACCCGGTACCGAAGTCGTCGATGGCGACAGAGATTCCCATTCCGCCGAGATGTTCGATTATCTTTGCCGCCTCTTCATGCATGAGGACGCTTTCGGTGAGTTCGAGCTCAAGCAGATCATGCGGAAGTCCGCTGGAGTTCAGGGCATGGCGGAGTTCCGTTATGAAGGTGGAATCGCGGCATTGCTGGGCGGAGATATTAACGCTCATACGAAGTTCAAGGCCGTTCTGCCGCCACATTTCCGCCTGTGTGCAGGCCTGCTGCAGGATCCACGCACCGAGCGGCCGGATGAAGCCAGTTCGTTCCGCCAGCAGCAGAAACGCCGCGGGGGGAAGCATTCCCAACTCCGGATGCTGCCAGCGCACCAGCGCCTCGGCACCGGTCAGACGCATGGATTTAGCATCAATAATCGGTTGGTAGTGGATGCAGAATTCACCGTCCGTCAGGGCGCGATGGAAATCATTGCGCAACTGCGTTTGGGTGGACATCTGCGTTTCGGTCCGGGCTTTGTAAAAGGCGACGCGGTGGCGTCCCTGGGCCTTGGCTCTCACAGCCGCGTCAATTGCCGCATCGAGAAGCTGGTGCGGAGTTTTTCCGTCTTCGGGAAAGATGGATATCCCGACACTGATACCCACCGAGACGGTCACATCATCGAGAACCACCGGCAGGCTCATCGTGTCGATCATCCGATGCCCCATTTCCGCCATGTCCGCTTCCTGGGCTACGTTGGTCATCACCACGGCAAATCGATCGCGGCCCAGATGCACCACCAGATCATCCGACCGGGCGGTGGTGCGAAAGCGCAGGGCCGCCTCACGCAGAACCGCATCTCCCGCCGCATCGCCATGGGTCCGGGCGATATTTTCAAAGCCGTCAAGATCCAGCAGCAGCAGCGTGACCTTGCCCCCTTCCCGGCGAGCCCAGTTGAGGTGATAAATCAGCCAGTTCATCAGCAATTCATGATTCGGCAGGCCGGTGACCGGCATCTGAAAGCGGCGGTCATTGAGGCTGCGCGTGAGCCTCCGTTTCCATCTGAGTTTTGCGCGGATATTCAACCAGGCGATGACCAGAAGTACCAGCAGGGTACCGGCAAAAATAATACTCAGTGTTTCCGTTGACTTAAGCCGCCCGCGGGCGACGGCGATCTCGTTTTTAAGTTTGCTCCGATAGTGCGAACGAATTCCTGCAAGCAGCTGCCGCAGAGCGTCCATGTCCTTTTTGCCCCGGTTGTCATCCACAACATAAGCTGCCGCCTTGAATCCGCGACCGTCCCGCAGTTTGATCGTCTTTCGCAGTTCCCGAAGTTTCGCCCCCGTCGTCCGCAGGATGTGATGAATCAGCGACCGGTTTACCGGATTATGTGGAAGCAGCTCCCGAAGCCTGCGGATATCCTGATAGACATTGCCGATTCCGGCCGCATAGGGTTCCAGATAACTTGAATCTCCGGTAATCAGATACCCGCGCTGTCCGGTTTCAGCATTCTGCAGATCGGAGAGTATCCGCATGGTTGCTCGGACTACGGCATCGTCGCGCGTGAGGCGCTCCTGAGCGGCGAGTGCGGACGAATCCTTGTGAATGGCAAGAATCCCCAGCCCGACGATGACGCAGGCCAATATGCCGATGACCGTGAGGATTCTCGTCTCAAGCGACGGATGAATGGATCGCAACATGGGCACACCCGGCTCCTTCCTGCATGATCAGCATGCGACAGTCATGAGCCCCCATCCCCCTGAGATATTATTCGCATCTGTGTATCAAATGCAAGCGAAAATAATACGGAATTTTCCGCTTATCGGGCGTAGGCAGCGGAAATCGCCCGCTTTTCAAACTTTTCGGCATTCCAATAACTCATGGGGAGGATATGCCAAGTATAAAAAATTCAAATTTATATCATGGCGGTGACGGGATTTGGCCGCAGAGACGACCGCCGGTCACCCGGACGATACCCGCATTCATCACTGATTTGGTGATGGAGATTTCACACCACCCGCACCGGTACGCCTTGAGCCTGAAGATACCGCTTCATATCCGGGATCAGGCAGGTTCTGAAATGAAATATCGATGCTGCCAGTGCCGCATCCGCTTTTCCTACCGTTAATACACGCAGCAGATCTTCCGGCTTGCCCGCGCCGCCACTGGCCACCACCGGTATCCGCACCGCTTCGCTCACCGCGGCGGTCATTTCCAAATCGTACCCTTCCAACGTCCCGTCCGCGTTCATCACATTGAGCACAATCTCCCCGGCTCCGCGTTCCTCAGCTTCCTTAACCCACGGCAGGACATCCCGACCGGTGCCCACACGCCCCCCGTTGATAAACACTTCCCACTTTTCCGTCCCGTCCGACTGTCTCACCCGATTGGCGTCTACGCCCAGTACGGTTGCGCAGCGGCCGAATTTGCGGGATATTTCTGAAATAAGTTCCGGTCGGCGAACGGCGCTGGAATTAATGCTCACCTTTTCCGCACCCGCCTGGATCAGCGCCGTCGCGTCGGACAACTCCCGTATGCCTCCACCGACGGTAATCGGCATGAATACCGTTTCCGCCACCCGGCGCACTACATCCGCCATGATCTTCCGCCCCTGGTGGCTGGCGGTAATATCATAAAAAACGAGTTCGTCGGCACCGGATTGGTCGTAAAATTTCGCCTGTTCCACCGGGTCGCCGGCATCGACATGATCGAAAAAACGCACACCCTTGACGACCCGGCCCCCGTCAACATCCAGACACGGTATGATTCGCTTCGCTAACATAGGCATATGGTAGACGCTGTGCGGCCGTTTCGCGAGTGTCGGCCGTTATGAAAGGCTGGATCAACCGCATGATACGACGTGCCATGGTTTCGGATGTCCCGAGAATCGCCGATCTGATTGCAAGCTTTGCCAGTTCGGGCCAGATGCTTTTTCGTTCCCACGCCGAACTGTACGAAACCATTCGTGATTTTTTTGTGTTCACGCAGGATTCAACCGATCGGGTGATTGGAGTCTGTGCACTTGAGATCGTATGGGCGGATCTGGCGGAAATTAAGAGTTTGGCGGTGGAGTCGGCATTTGCCGGCCAGGGGGTCGGGCGGGAACTGGTGCGTTTTGCCATCGATGATGCACTGGCGATGAAAATTCAAAAGGTATTTGTTCTCACGTATAAGCAGCGATTTTTCGAGCATCTCGGTTTTACGGTGGTGGATAAGTCGCAGCTTCCGCTCAAGGTCTGGGGGGATTGCCTGAAATGCCCGAAAAATCGGGCATGCGACGAGATTGCGATGGTTCGCGAACTTCTGCCGGAACCCGCCATCCGCGAGCCAAACCCGGATTCCCTCTCTACGCACCATTACGATGTGCCCACGCCGCTGGTGAAACTCAACATCACAGGCCGCCCATCGGGAAACTGAAGTCCATGCAGGATTCACCGGGCGATGACCGGATGGATCGGTACCGGTCATTTATCGCGACGGGCCAGGGCATGTACCACCACGGAGAGGGGCTCTGCCGCCGGGCCAAGATGGGCGAGTGCCTCTTCCGCAAGTTTCTGCTGACGATCAAGTTCCGCCTGCGTCTGCTCCACGCCCAGCAGAACCGGATAGGTCAGTTTGCCGATATGGGCGTCTTTGCCCGTCTTCTTACCGAGGTGCGCATCGGAACTCGTCACATCCAGCAGATCATCCACAATCTGAAAGACCAGTCCGACCGCCTGCCCCAATTCATCAAGCAGTTGCAGATGACGTGCGTCGGCCCCGGCGGAAATGCCCCCCATGCGGCATGCCGCCCGGATCAACGCACCGGTTTTAAGGCGGTGAATTCGTTGTAGACTCTGCAGATCGGCTGCCTGCGAATCAACGTGCTTAAGCTGCGGGTAGCAGGTGTCGAGAATCTGCCCGCCGATCATCCCGGCCGGACCCGTCGCCCGCGCAAGTTCAAGTGACAGTTTGACCGCCTGCCCCGGATTGGGAACATGTTCCGCCAGCAGTTCAAACGCCAGTGTGCTCATGGCATCACCGGCGAGAATTGCCACCGCATCTCCATACACCTTGTGATTGGTCGGTCGGCCGCGTCGCAGATCGTCATTGTCCATGGCGGGCAGATCGTCGTGTACGAGGGAAAAGCAATGGATCAGTTCCAGCGATGCCGCTGCCGGCAGGGCATCATCAAAGCTCCCACCAACCGCCTGGGCTGAAAGCAGGGCCAGCGCCGGGCGTACCCGTTTTCCCGGGCCGAAAAGGCTGTATTCAATGGCCTCCTTCAATAAAGCCGGCACACCTTCCCGCGACGCGATAAAATCCCGCAGAAAATCATCGGTGCGCTGCGTGGTGTTCTGGAGTATGGCTTTATGATCCAGCGTCTGAATTTGAACCGAGGCGTTTGGCATCGACATCCTTCCGATCTGAAAACCGCAGTATTATAAAGGAAAGGGCGGCAGTTCGGCGAGTGTCGCAGAATCCAGCAGCGCCTGCCGGAAATCCGGTGATAAAACTGCCCGATTGGCGGAGAAAGTGAAACGGACAGACCTCATGACCATGGATGCCCGCCAAAACGGGGAAAAAGTCAATCCTTCGGCCGCCCGGCCACCGCCCGCCGGGGATACTGACGGCAGTTCACCTTCGTCGCAACCCACTCCCCGCTTGCGGCATCATTGCGGAACGCGGGCCAACGCGTTTATGCAGCGGGTTGCCGGCGCCTGCCTGCCGCTTGCCTATCTCATCGGTTGGTTTGCCACCTGGTGGTTCTGGCTGCGGGATCGAGAGGCGCGGGAGAGCAGTTGCGATTACCTCCGGCGTCTGGAACCGAATCGCTCAAAAATAAGTCTGCTTCTGCGGGTCCATAAACACATGTATAACTACGCGCTTTCGCTCATCGATTGCAGCGCCATGCTGACGGGACTGGGAAAAAAATTCACCGTGGCATGCCCAAACAGGGACGCGCTTCTTGACGCCATCCAATCCCCCGGCGGCCTGCTGATCCTCACGGCACACGTCGGATCGATCGAGATCGCCGCCCCCCGCATGTCGCAGTTGCTTGGCGTCCGCAGGGCGCACTTTGTGATGTATCAGGATATGTCCGATGAGACGGAGCGGTTTCGGGCCGAGAAATGGCGGTCGCTTCAAACCTTTAACATCATCAATTCAATGGATGCCCTTGCCGCAAGTATTCAAACCGCACGGGCGCTGATGGCGGGGGAGGTGGTCGGCATGCGCGCCGACCGCAGAGTGTCCGACCGGTACATCCCCGCCGATGTCTTGGGAGCCGAAGTGCGTCTGCCGCATGGGCCCTTCATGGCGGCAGTTGCCACGGGGGCGACCGTGGTATTTGCATTTGCATTTCGCACGGGATATCGGCGTTATGAACTCTGTGTCAGCATGCCCCGAACTTATCAGGTCGACGACCCGGATGACAAACCGCGACTCGCACAGCGGGTCGCCACGGAATATGCATCAGCGCTTTCTGATGCGCTTCGCCGATTTCCGCTCCAGTGGTTTAATTTCTATCCCTTCTGGGAAGCGGCCAGCGCCCCGCAACAGGGCGCCAGGACCGCCGAAACCTCCAGCACCAGATGACCGTCCCTTTGCAGCGTGCCATTGGCTGTAAACGCCCCCGCCGTCTCCG
>DAHWIP010000239.1:0-3645 GCA_027344975.1 Phycisphaerae bacterium | reverse complement strand
GATTTGGCCGCCGTGAAGCTGTACGATGGTTCGGCATATCGCCAGCCCAAGCCCAAGCCCCTGACGCAGGCGGTTCCGCGGCGAACGGTAAAATTTTTCAAACAGATGCGGCACCTCGTCCTCCGCAAGCCCTCGGCCGTGATCACGAACCGTGACACTTATAAATCCACCCTCGGCCCTGGCACTTACCACAATCGACTCGTCGCTCTCGGATCTTCCGTGTTCGGCGGCATTTTCAATAAGATTCACCATCACCTGCTCCAGCAACTCCGGATCCCCCCGGCACGGCGGTAGATCAGCTCCGGATTTTACCTCAATGCGAAGGTGGGGCTCATGTTGGGTGACACGTTCAATGGCTGATGCAATCAGTTCCTCGGCCGGCAGAATATCCTGACGCACATCCATCTTGCCGGATTCCAGCCGCGTCATACGCAATAATTTATCAATGAGGCGATCCATCCTGCCGGCTTCAGCCGTTATCGACCCGGCCAACTCACGCAAATGGGCGCTATCCATATGGGGATCGGCTTCCTGAAGGCCACTGGCGGCGGCCGCAATTGCCGATAGTGGCGTGCGCAGATCATGCGAGACCGAGGTTAACAGCGTGTTGCGGATAGACTCCCGCTCGGCGTTCGCCCACGCGCGATGCGATTCCTCAGAAAACATCAGCCGGTCGATCGCCACCGCCAGTTGCTCGCACAGTGCCCGCAGCGAATCAATCGCCGGCGGCTCGATCAGTTCCTGCATATTCTCGCTTGTGAGTGCCAGCGCTCCGACCGTTCCACGCACGCCCCGGAAAGGCATGACAAAAAATCGCGACATCGGCAGCGTATCCGTTAACGCCCCGGCCGGTCGACCGTTCTGAACGACCCAGGCCGCAACGCCCATATCCTTGTCATCGAGTTGAATTCCGGTGCTCTGATACACCATCCGCGGCTTGCCCGCTTCGGCCACAATAACCGCGCTCTTTGCCCGCAGATGGGTCTCGACCTGCTTCACGGTGGAACGGGCCAGCTCATCGATACTCGCCGCCCCCGTAATCGCCTGCGTCATCTCCATCAGAGCCGCAATGCTCGCGTGTCGGTTGCGGGCCAGCAGTTCCTGCTCCCGCAGCCGGGTGGTGACGGTGCTGATGAACACACCCGCCAGCAGCATGACCAGAAACGTGAAAATATATTGAGTATCCGATACGGCGAAGGAATAGTAGGGGGGAACCACCGTGTAATCAAAGGCCAGAACGCCGATCACAGCCCCGGCAATCCCGGCTGCCGACCCGAATCGCGCCGCCAACCACATCACCCCCAGCAGATAAAGCATGATGACATTGATGTTGGATAGCCCGAGTTCGTGATAGAGCAATACTCCCACGATGGTGATCAGTCCCATCGTCACCGCGGCCATCAGAATGGCCCGACCGCCACGCGGCGTCCCGCGGCGGATCGGAGGCACAACGGGCTTGACCCCGTCTGGCTCACGGATCAGGTCAATCGCAATCGACCCGCTGAAGCGGATCAGATTACGGGTGAATCTCGATCCCAGCCAGCTTCTCCATCCGGATGCCGCCGGTTTCCCCGCAATAATTCGCGATATGTTTTCCTGCCGTGCAAATGCGACTATCTCTTTCGCCGCATTGTATCCCTGCAGGATCACCCGCCTGGCACCTAATTCCTCGGCCAGTTGCAGATTGGCCTGCGCCAGACGCCGGCGCGGTGAATCCTGATTCGCCAATGACGGTGTCTCCACAAATACAGCCGTCCAGCGCGAATGCGTCATTTTCGCCATTCGCGCTGCCGCCCGAATCAGATCCGCCGATTTGGGACTCGGCCCCACGCACACCAGCAGCCGCTCCGAGATGGTCGTACCCCCGGTGCCGCCACTCACCGCAAGCCGCTCGTCACGCTGCCGGTCCACCCGGTCCGCGGTCAGACGCAGCGCCAGTTCGCGCAGTGCCATCAGATTTTCAACAGTAAAAAAGTTGGTCAGCGCGGCGTCAGCCCCGGACCCGCGATATATTTTTCCGTCGGCCAATCGTTGCAATAACTGCTCCGGCGGGATATCGACAAGCTGAACCTCATCCGCCTCCTCAAACACATGATCCGGCAGTGTTTCCTGAACCCTCACACCGGTCGTTTTGGCAACAACGTCATTAACGGATTCCAGATGTTGCGCATTGAGCGTCGTAAATACGTGGATTCCGGCCTCCAGCAATTCCATGACATCCTGCCATCGTTTGGAATGCCGCATGCCCGGGGCATTCGTGTGGGCCAACTCATCAATGAGTATGATCTCCGGCTTTTTTCGCAGCGCCGCGTCGAGATCAAACTCCCGGAGAAGAATGCCACGATATTGAATCTGCAGGTGGGGTAGAATATCCAACCCCAGCAGCAGACGCTCCGTATCGGGTCGAATATGCGGCTCCGCGTACCCGACCAGTATCTGGTGTCCCTCTATCGCCAGTTGCCGGGCGCTCTCCAGCATGGCATATGTCTTGCCCACGCCGGCCACCGCGCCGAAAAATATTTTCAGACGGCCGCGCCGCTGTCGCTTTTCTTCGCGCAGCGCGTAACCCAGCAGGGCCTCGGGACTTGGACGGGTTGCTTCATCCATATCATTTCCGCAACGGATGATCCGACTGCTTTTGTAACTTCCGACACAGCCGATTAAGCCGGATATTCAACTCCAGCACATCAATATAACGCTCGCCGAAAAACCCCAGCCACGGCATTTCAATGGACTGCCGGATCAATCGTCGCAGCACCACCGGTGAAACATGCCGTGCCCGGGCTACCCGCGGAACCTGATAATAAGCCGCTGCCGGCGAAATATCCGGGTCCAATCCGCTGCCGGAACTGGTCACCAGATCGACGGGGATTCGTGCTTTATCCCCCGGATCGGCCTTCTGAAGTCGGGCTATGGCCGTCGCAACTTCTTTGACCAATGCCGGATTCCGCGGCCCCAAGTTTGATCCGCCGGAATTATCCGCATCATACGGCGGGCTCGTTGCCGATGGGCGCGGCCAGAAATATCCCGGCCCTGAAAAATTCTGGGCAATCAGCACAGAGCCTCCGGCAGTCTTCTGACTTTGTGCCGGACTGCCGGATCGGGAAATCAAACTGCCGTTGGCTTGGAACGGAAAAACCACCTGCCCCAAAGCCGTGATGGCCATGGGGTAGATAATACCCGTCAGCAATCCCAGCAACAGAAAGATCGTAAGGCAGGGTCGAATGATGTTACGCATGGCAAATCCCTGTTTCTAAAACCAGCCGTTCATGTTTCCCAAAAAGCCTGGCTGCCGCTTCACCCGTGAATTCCGCTCACCGCCAGCCCAATCAGCACGTCGATAATTTTGATACCGATGAAAGGTGTGATCAATCCGCCCAGCCCGTAGATGAGCAGATTATCGCGCAGCAGCACCGCCGCCGGTTTGGCCCGGTATTGTACCCCGCGGAGCGCAATAGGAATGAGAAATATAATAATCAGGGCATTGAAAATAACCGCTGAAAGGATCGCGGTATGCGGATTAAGATGCATGATATTCAGTGCCGAAAGCTGCGGATAGGTTGTGGCAAATATGACGGGAATGATGGCGAAATATTTTGCCACGTCGTTGGCAACGGAAAAAGTGGTCAGTGCCCCGCGGGTCAT
>DAHWIP010000238.1:0-3655 GCA_027344975.1 Phycisphaerae bacterium | reverse complement strand
CCCGCGCCACCTCACGCAAGACCCATGAAATGAACCAAAACGCCATGGAATCACAAATTCCGGGACACTACTGGCTGGACGCACCTTTTTCCCTCATCATGGCAAGTAGCAACCAACCCGCCGCCTCAGCGTCGGCGGCCGCGTGGTGATGCTGGAACTGGTGCCCGATGCGCTCGGCAAGCGAATTAAGTGCGTATCCGTCCAACCCCGGCCACACCCGCCGGGCAAGGGCCATGGTACAAATGCAATCAATGGGCGGAACCTTCAGACCAAAATGCGCTGCTGTGCCGATGAGTTTGCGCATGTCGAACTGGGCGTTGTGAGCAACCACGATGTCTGCGGCGGCCAGCCGCGTGAAAAGTTCGGGTGCGACGGCCGGGAACTCCGGCTGGTTCTGCACGTCGGTATGCCGAATGCCGTGGATATTAATAAAGTCATCCTGAAACCAACCATATCCCTTCGGCGGCCGAATCAGCCAATAACGGGAATTCGTCGATGCCCCATCCACAAACACGGACAACCCAACGGCGCAGATGCTCTGATCCGCCTGGTTGGCGGTTTCAAAATCGATGGCTGCAAATTTCATTGTGCCTCCGGTGAGTACCCAAAGCGTGCGGATTGATGACGCATGATTTTACTCCTCAGTGTGCGTACGCGACCGCAAGAACCTTGCATTTGTATGGGTCAACGACCTGCAGTGCCCCGGGCTTGCAGCCGACTTCATGCTCGGCAAAGTGCACCAGGCGGCGGTCGGTAAGGTCCAGATAGCTTCCGCTCTGCAAAGGCAGCCCGGTGTGTGCATCAAATAGAGTGTAGACATCGCAATATACCACGGCATTGGGAGCAATCGGCTTGGCGACCGTGACCACGCTGCGGTCAATTTGCTCTTTAAGGTTATTGAAGACGGTCACACTGAACTTAATGGCAGTGATCGTTTTGCCGCTGGTGTTTTTTAACAGATAAAACCGCCACGCCAGCGTGGGGTTCGGCGGGCTGGCGTACATCCGCAGCACTTCAATCGCGGCATTTTCCTTCGCCGCCTTGTTGGCTTGAACCGCTTGGTGGTGCCCCCACGAGAACAGGCCGACTGCAATCAGCGTTATACCCACGGCCACCGCCGCTAATACGAACACGGCCAAAAGCTTCAAAATGATATTCAGAAATGATTTCACGGCTTTCCCCTTCCGTCAAAAAACGAACCCGTTTAGCCAACCCAAACGTTCAATGCGTATATGGTTACCTCACGATGCGGACAGTTATTGTCCGCAGTAAAAATTCCGTGGAAGGTGGAGGCAGATTGGGATCAGGGGGTTGCTTTGCCCGCGCGCGGCGCATCGCATTTAATCAGGATTTCGGCGCCACCTTGAAAGGATTTGACCCGGGGGATCAGGTCGATTAAATCTGTGATTTGGCCGCACAGAAGGCCATCTTCAGGGCCGGTGGCTTGGTACGTGAGCCCCTCCGGCCAGATTTGTTCATCAGCGGGCGGGGAGGCGGAAAAATGAGCAAGTCTGCGAGCGTACGCCACTGGCTAATGCCACTTGCAGCCTTTGCGGCGGTATGGATTACCCAATATCTATGGCTGGGCTTTTTCCCCGGGGCGTTCCGCCGCCCAGGAGCGGTGGGTATCCATCGGCCTGATTCGGGCCGAGCCGTGGTGGCCGCGCTACATTCACGGCCAAGCCTATTGGCTGGGTTTTTCCTATGCGCTTCCGGCGGCGTTTGCGGTGTGGGCATTTCAGGAGCATCGACGGTGGCGGTGTTGCGGCACCCGCCGGATGCAACGCATTTGTGCCCCCGATGCTATTTCAGGCCAGTTTTTCCGGAGTCTGGAGGGCTGCTCTTCGCGTCGCCCTGGCTCGCTGGCTTTGCAATCGGAAGCCGCCAGCCATGTTTGATTGCCATAAACCGCAGCCAAAAACAAAGAACCGCGCCGCTGATGGTTGTCGCAGTCGGCGGAAGGTGCAGCAGGCCGCCAACCACGACGACCGACGCACCAGCAAGCGCGGCAACAGCGTATAGATCGGCACGCAGTACCGTGGGGATTTCAGCTAAAAGAACGTCGCGCATGACTCCGCCTCCAATGCCGGTAAGCATCCCCAATAGAGCAGCCATAACCGGATTAAGTCCGAAAGCCAGCGCCTTCTGCGCACCGGAGACCGCGAAGAGCGACAGGCCCGCTGCATCGAACAACAGCACGGGCAGACGCAGGTGATCAACTCCGGAATACCAGTTAAATGTAACGACACCCGCGAGAACCGAAACCCCCAGAAATCGCCAGTCGCGGATCGCGCCAGGTGGAATCGATCCGATCAGCACGTCGCGGGTGATGCCACCAAAATTACCGGCGACAAATGAAAGTACAAGGATTCCAAACAGGTCAAGCCGCCGAGCTACGCCGGCAGTGGCGCCGCTGAGCGCGAAGACAAATGTACCAATGAGATTCAGTACAAACAGTAAGGTCATCGTCAGCCTCTTTTCCTCAGCCCCATCACCACCCAGCACCCCGCAGTGCCGCTAATCACTGAGGCACCCCCGGGTGCCGTAAGCTAAACCCGCGCAGCGACCACCAGCGTTTCCACGCCCGTGCGCAATGTTGGGTGAATAACCGGAGCGAACAGTGCACTGTGATTGACTGGCAAGTCGTTTATTCGGCCGGCTTGCAAGGCCTTCGCGTAGGTTGCCGGATCCGTGCCCCCCGCAATGGATAAGTGCGATCCGTACATAGGTTTCCAGTATCGCCTTAAACCGCCGAAGCGACAATGACGCGGGGGGTATCAGGAACACGAGGCGGGGCTGGAGAAAGGTTAGATCGAGGATGCAATTTGCGGCGGGCTTGGTGATGGCGCATGACGCATGACGGACCATGACGCTGGTTTCCGTATGAGCATATACATTTGCCTCATATAGCGTCATAGGGAAAGTGGCGTCATGCAGCGTCACGGCGTCACAAAACCCGCATTATTTTGCGAATAACGCCACTCGCCGTGACGCACAGGCAGTGGAGCCTGAGGGTGCCGCAGGGTGAAAACTGCCTGACGGGAGATATTTCGAACGCTGGCCCGCCGATGGAAGTATTCAAGCCGACTGCGGGGTTAGGTTGGAATTCCGGCCGACGAGGAGTTGCCATATACATCATAACCCAATTAAATACATGGCGTTATAAACAAATTGGGAATCACAAACAGCCGCCGTGTCCAGGCGGCATTCGCGCTGTGCGCTTTCGGATGTTGAATCTGCAACGTATTGTCCGATAAAATAGGGTGACGGTGGAATGGAGTCTGCCCCCGCGTGGGGAGCGTGCGGATACCCGATGAGAGGGGTATGGAGGCCATTGATGGTGAATTGCATGAGCCTATTTCAGAAGCCGCGATATCTGCAATATAATCCAATGAAGAGTGCTTGGTATGCTAAGCAAGTTACTGCAGGGTACAGGCCCCGCAGCAATTGAGGCATTTGCTCAGCGATCGGCGTAACATTAATTAGAAGACGCCGTGTTTTTTGGAGTTTTCACGTGGAAAGTTCTGGTGGCAGTAAGTTGGGCCGTATGTCCGATTCAGTTAATGCATACAGCCCCGAGTTTCTTGATTCGCTTTATTCCCAATGGCAAAAAGACCCCGGATCGGTCGACCGGCAGTGGGATTGGTTTTTCCGC
>DAHWIP010000237.1:0-3705 GCA_027344975.1 Phycisphaerae bacterium | reverse complement strand
AACCCCGGATATGCATGGTTTCAGACTGATCTTCCCGGTCTCCATATTACGCATTTAAGTCCCGTCATGCTTGAGTTCCACGGAGTTGTCACGCGCGCCGTTATTTATCTCAACGGTAAACTGGTGACCGACCATCGCGGCGGAGATTTCTGGTTTCAGGTACCGCTGCCGATGAGCGATTTCAAATCGGGTAGAAATATCCTCACCGTCCTGGTGCACAGCCCGCCCAATGCCATTCTGAAACAGATTGGCGATTTCGGTAAGCCGACGATGTCAAGAGTGATGTACGGCCAGTATAACCCGAGGCTGTTTCCGCCGACTCAATCCGGTTCGCTTGCCAATGGTCATGCGGTGCTGGTACCCAATGACTACATCGTCGATGGAACCTTTAATAAAAATGCCAATGGTTCCCACGGTTATCTTCACGTTTATCCCGTTTGGTATCGGCGCACGTTTACGGTGCCGGCGTCCGCCAGGGGCCGGATATGCCAGTTGCGATTTGGCGGCGTCTTAAGTGATGCCGTGATCTACCTCAATGGTCATTACATCGGTGAGCACGCCGATGGTTATTCTCCCTATCGGTTTGATGTATCTCGATATGTGCATTTCGGTGGCAGCAACACACTGGTGGTTTATGTCGATCCCCGTTTGCGGGAGGGGTGGTGGTATGAGGGCGGCGGGATATACCGCCACGTATCGTTCGTTGCACTGCATCGCCTGCACGTATCCCGCTGGGGCACCTTTGTCATGTCGCAGGTGCCGGGGTATATCCGCCGCGGAAAGCATGGAAATTTGCGTGCCGATGCCAATCTGATTATTCAAACCACGGTCACCAATCAGTCCGATCACGCCAGGACATTTATTTTAAGTTCGACGGTTTTCGGCCCCCATGGTGCGATCGTCGGCAGTCGCCTGTCATTGGAAGTGCAAGCCGCGCACAGCCGCACAACGTACACCCAGAGCATGCCCGCGCTCCATGCCGCACTCTGGTCTCTGCACCATACGAACATGTATAAATTGCAGACCAGTATTTTACGCCATCCGAATGTGGTAGACGCCAAAACCATCCACTTCGGCATTCGTACCATTGAGTACAATCCAGATACCGGATTTTACCTTGATGGCCGACATGTGGAATTGGACGGCACCTGCAATCATCAGGATTTCCCAGCAGTTGGTGTGGGGGCCCCGAATGATTTGTGGTGGTGGCGCATCGCTCGTCTGAAAATGATCGGCTGCAATGCCTATCGGTGTTCGCACAATGCCATGGGGCGGGCCATGTATCGCGCCTGCGATCGGCTCGGGATGCTGGTCATGGATGAAAATCGGCAGATTGGCGACACCCGTGAGGGCGGACAGTACGGGGCGTCGAAATCGTATGTGGGGGTGCCGTATGGTCATGCCCAGAATCTGATCGCGGAAATTCTTCGTGATCGCAATGATCCGTGCGTGATCATGTGGTCGCTGTGCAACGAGGAAATTTATATTGAAGGAACTCCTTTCGGTGCGAAACTCTTTCGTCACATGATGAAGATCGTCCGAAAGCTGGACCCCACGCGGCCGATCACCTGCGCGATGAACAGCGGCTATCCCAACGGATTTGCCCGGGTGGAGGACCTGCTGGGCATCAACTACAATCCGCCCGCATACTCAGCCATGCATAAATTCTTCCCCAGAATGCCGATCTTCGGCAGCGAGATCGGTTCGTCGGAAAGTGATCGCGGTGTCATGACCAACAACGAAAAAGCGGGGCTGGTTGGACAGTACACCATGCACAGCCCATGGTCGCAATTGCCGTGGGATTCATGGCGCCCGATCGGGAAGCGGCCGTATGTGGCGGGTGGTTTTGTGTGGACGGGCTTTGATTACCGAGGGGAGCCGACGCCATACCTGTGGCCGGATATTAATTCTCATTTTGGTCTGCTCGACATCTGTGGTTTCCGCAAACCAGATTCCTATTACTATCAGTCCGTCTGGACGAAAAAGCCGATGGTTTATATTCAGCCGCAGTGGAATCAGCCGGGTATGAAGCCGGGGACGCCCGTTCTGGTTCGATGTTTTTCCAACTGTCAGAAAGTAAGGCTCTTGGTTGACGGTCGGCCGGTGGGGAAAAGCCGAGCCATGCCCAAGTTCGGTTACGTGGACTGGCACATTCCGTGGCATCCGGGTGTGCTTAAGGTGGTGGGAATCAATCATGGGCGGACGGTCGCCCGTTATGTGGACGCTACGCCTGGACCGGCGGCAAAGATGGTATTAACAGATGAATGGCATCATATTAAAGCAGATGGCCTGAGCATCGCGCCGATTGCCGTTCGCTTTTATGATGCGCATGGCCGGATTGCCTCCGATTGCATGCGTAAAGTCACATTTACGGTTTCAGGTCCGGGGTCGATAACGGGTACTTCCAACGGTGATCCCGCAAGCCACATTCCCAATGACGCGCATTACAGTCGAGCGTTTTATGGAAGGTGCATGGTGCTGGTTCGGTCTGGCACACAACCCGGCCGAATTACGGTTACCGCCCACAGCGCCGGATTGCCACCCGCACGGATCACGATTCGGACGCGAGCGGATTTGGCTTCGGATTGACGTGGGTATTTAACGACTCAGTTCAAGCGTCGCGGATCCATCAGGAAACTCGCGCCGTATCACTCCGCATGAGCGATGACACTCGATCATCTACGTTTGCTTTGTATTGAGTAACGGCTGCCGCAGGGATTTACGCGCAGGTTCAAACCTGCGCATTGTTTTCCTTGCGCACTGATATTTGCAGCCTCCGTACCAGCGTCGCTTTGAGCCCTTTGGGTCCGGCTTCCGCCTCATATTCGACCATCTCACCTTCCCTCAAGGTGCGAAAACCGTCGCATCGAATTGCCGTGTGATGAACAAATATGTCCTGATTATCAATAGCTGTAAGGAAGCCGAAGCCCTTGCGATCATTAAACCATTTGACGCGACCAATAAGACGAGCCATGGCACTGACCTCCATCCGAGAGTATTTTCAGCCAATGCGCACCAATGACATTGATGTGAATAGTCGTGGCGCACTGGTCCGGCGAGGTGTTCTCGGACAACCATCAATATGACACCATTCATTTGTCGAGTCAAACTTTTTTGACTTCCAATTCATATACGCGAATATTGGTTTGCTTTTGCCGTCCAGAGCCGCCGGATTGTCAGCGCCCGTGACATCGGTGAGCTGGTTGCCGATGGCTATCGATTCTTTTAAGCTTCCTGGGACACACTGCCAACCACACGATCTCATCGAGATTCAGCATATGGTCTCGCAATTTTCTCCGAATGAATTTTCCCTTAAGCTACCGAGCCATGCGTTGGGTTCGACCTCTCGATGGCTGGTGGCACCGAGAGGGTTGAACGTGGAATTTCCCGCGGATGTTAGACGTTCCCGCGGTTGCAGGTGCGATCGAATCGCGATTGGATAATAAAGGCGACTCTCAAGCGAGGATGCAAGCTGACAATGAAAATCTTCTCTGATCGGTTATGCCGGGCGATCATCGATAAAAGAACACCGTTGGTTGTTGGCATCGATCCTGTTCTGGAGCAGATGCCGCCGACATTACTGGCAAAAAAAAATGTCGGCAAAAGCTCCGCCGCTGCAGCCGATCTATTTCTTGAATTCGGTCTTGCCATTATTGAAGTCGCGGCGCCACTGGTGCCAGCGGTCAAAATTAACAGTGCCTATTT
>DAHWIP010000236.1:0-3718 GCA_027344975.1 Phycisphaerae bacterium | reverse complement strand
ACATTTGTCACCGCATGGCACTTTCCCAATTGCGGTAACTTGCCGGTGGCGGAAGCGGCAACAGGAAATTACTACGCGCGCCGTTTTGGTGATGCCAAAGATGTCGTGCAGTACATCGTTGCCAATCACGCACGTCTGGCTCACGATACCAAGCTTTGGCGGGATACGTGGTACGATTCCAGCTTGCCCTGGTGGTTTCTGGATCGCACGGTTTACAACACCGCATGTCTGGCCACTTCCACCAGTCACCGCTTTGCCACGGGACTCTATTGGGGTTGGGAGGGCGTTGGGTGCTGCCCGGGAACCTGCACCCACGTCTATCACTTCGCGCAGGCCACGGCACGACTGTTTCCGGATATGGAACGGGATCTGCGGCGGAGAGTGGACTTCGGTATGGCACTGAACAAAAGCACCGGGATGATCGGGTACCGCGGTCCGGGTACCGGCCCGGCCACCGATGGTCAGGCGGGGATGATTCTCTGCGCCCTGCGTGAACATCTTATGAGTGTTGATAATGCGTTCCTCAGGGAGATTTGGCCGGGGGTTCGCCTGGCCATCGGCTATCTGATGCATCATGCTGATGCGCGAACCGGTCTGATCCACGGTGCGCAACCCAATACGCTCGATGCCGCCTGGTATGGGGAAATTGCCTGGATCAGCGGACTTTACGCCGCGGCATTGCGGGCCGGTGAACGCATGGCTTCTGATATGGGAGATCATGCCTTCGCAGCCCGTTGCGCCCGCGAATTTTCCAAAACCTCACATTCCATTGCCAAGCGATTATTTAATGGCCAATATTTCATTCAAAAGCCCGATCCACGTCACCGGGGGGTGCTGGGCACCTATAAAGCATCCTTTATCGAGCAGGTGCACGGGCAGACCTGGGCGTGGCAGGTTGGGCTCGGCCGCGTATTTGACCGTGCGCAGACGATCAGTGCGCTCAAGGCCCTGTATAAGTATAATTTTACCATGAATGTCGGGCCATTTCGGGAAAAGCATCCACGCGGACGCCCCTTCGCGCTGGCCGGCGATGGCGGACTGATCATGGCGACCAATCCTGCCGGGTTGCCGAATCCTTATGGCAATGTATCCGCAGGGACATATGGCTATTTTGACGAGTGCATGAGTGGCTTTGAACATCAGGCCGCAAGTAACATGATTGCTGAGGGCCTGCTGTTGGAGGGATTGGCCGTGACTCGCGCCATCGAAGACCGATACAGTGCCAGACTCCGCAACCCCTTCAATGAAATCGAATGCAGCGATCATTACTCCCGCTCGATGGCAAGCTTCGGTTCCTTCATCAGTATCTGTGGCTTTGACTACCATGGCCCGAAAGGACATATCGGCTTTGCGCCGCGCTTGCATCCGGAAAATTTCAAGGCGGCATTTACGACGGCTGCAGGGTGGGGAACCTTCACCCTTAAAAAGCATAAAGCCGGGCAAACTGCGACGCTGCATGTGCGGTGGGGAACCCTCAAACTCAACACCATTTCATTGCCTTCTGGAAAAACCAAGCGGGTTGCCGTTGATCTGGCCGGGAGAAATATCTCCGCAAAACTCTCCGCCGCAGATGACGCCGTGCTGATAACCCTGGATCAATCGCTGATGCTTCAGGCGGGAGATTTAGTAACCATAAAGCTGCTGTGATCAATAGCAAAGACTGTTTCGGGGCCGCCGGCGATCTCTCACGCGAAACCGTCATGAGAATGATGATGGTCCAATCGGGTAGAGAAACTTCAGTGGCGGAATCTTTGTGCTTTTCACCCTTCGCTTGAAAAAAGGTAATTCCATCGTGCTGTAGCGTGATCCCTGCAAGCTCGACCTTCACCCGTTCCCCAACTTGACCACGCCGGTCCGGCGCACCCCAGCGGCCGCAGGCAGTGGCGGCCTGCGACAAATTCCGTTAGTGTTTGCCCCGGCGGAATTGGCTTGGCAGGCGGGCAGGACGATGAATGACAGCCAGACCACAGTAGCGGCCCTGAAAACGGCGATGAATGATTTTGTCGCGGCACGGCAGTGGCAGAAATTCCACCGCGTGGATCATCTGGCCAAGGCGATCAGTGTGGAAGCGGCTGAATTGCTGGAGCTTTTTCTCTGGCTTTCCCCGGCAGAGGTGGATGTCAAAATGACCGATGCCGCCTTTCGGCAGGCTCTCAGCGATGAACTGGCGGATGTGATGACATTTCTGCTCTCGCTCGCCCATGCCGCGAACATTGATGTCGCCACCGCCGTAAGGGAGAAAATGGCGCGCAACGCAGCCAAATACCCTGCCGAGAAGTATCAGGGCGTTTATGAGCGTCCGCTTAAACAGGAGTAGAATCCGCCGCCTGTTTCAGGCGACGGAAACAATGGAATGAGTCAAAGCACGTCAGTCGCTGATAAGGTAAGTGAATTTGTTCGTCGGCCATGGTGCAGCGTGGTGGCCATCACGCTGCTGATCGTCAGTTTCATCTCGAATCTGGTTTTTCTCTACCATCATTGCCCCTTCGATCTCTCGGAGGATGAGAGTCATTATTGGCTCTGGTCGCAGCATATGGCGTGGGGATATTATTCCAAAGGGCCGGGGATCGCGGCCATCATCTATGTGGCAACGCATATCGGGCGGATGTTCGGTGCGCCACTGGCGTGCATGCCGGTGATTCGCACGCCTGCGGTTATTTTTTCGCTCTTCAGCGGAGTCGCCACCTGGTTTCTGGCCCGGCGGATGTTTCGTGACGATCGCACCGGGCTGATGGCCATTCTGCTCTCCGCCGGTGCGCCGGTCTTCGCCGTCGGCAGTCTGATCATGACGATTGATTCGCCGATGTATCTGTGCTGGGCGTGGGCTGTGGTGTGTCTTTGGATGGCGGTCGAACCGCGACCGAACGGAGAATTGCCGCAAGGCAAGGCCCCTGCGGGGTGGCTGTATCTTTCCGGCGTGCTCTTCGGTCTGGGCATTCTTGCCAAGCCGGTGCTGCTGTTTCTGCCCCCGTCGGCGTTGATTGCCGCCATGATGAATCCCTATCTGCGGCGTCGGCTGGCGACTTGGAATTCGCTGGGAGCCGTGCTTGTGGGACTGGCGATGCAGATTCCAACCTTGATCTGGAACGCCCAGCATCACTGGATCATGTTTTTGCATATTGGCGGCGAGGGGGGACTGGAGAGCCGCTCTGGTCTGCTGGCGCATCTGGAGCAGTTGCCGGCGCACGTCGGGCTGTACATTGGATCGCAGGCCGGAATTCTGGCCGGGATATTATTCGGGCTGTTGGTGGCGGCCATCTGGCAGGTGATCGTGCGGTTGCGCCGCAGCCATGACGAAGTTGAAAAAGTTCGATGGGCATTTTTAATCGGCCTCACGCTGCCGATATTTGGATTTTATTTCATTCTCTCGCTGTGGACGAAGATTGAACCGAACTGGCCGGCGGCCGGTTATTTTACGGGCATCGTTCTGCTGGCCGGTGTGGCGACGCACTGGTTTAATGATCCGGGAAAACTACAGAAGGCGTGGCGATTCTGGATCATCGCGGCGGTGGTGTGGGGATTTTCGCTCACAGTGCTGGCGGAAAATGTGCAGCGACTCTATTCCTGGGCAGCGACCTGGGAGCATAACGGAATTCCGTTTCCGCGTTGGGACCCCGCCGCTCGCCTGCACGGCATGAAACTCCGCGCCGATGCGATTGAAAAGGTCCGAATGTCGATGTGGAACGGCAAAGGCCCCAAGCCCATGGTCATCAGCAAT
>DAHWIP010000235.1:0-3747 GCA_027344975.1 Phycisphaerae bacterium | reverse complement strand
GCCGCCAGGCGAATCATCGCCGCCAAGCTCAATGGGCATCAGGTCGTGGTGGTGGTTTCGGCAATGGGCCATACGACGGACGAACTTCTGGATTTGGCTTACCGTGTGACGCCCAATCCACCGAAGCGGGAATTGGATCAATTGCTGGCCACCGGCGAGCAGGTGACCATTGCGCTGATTGCGATGGCCATTCATGCGCAGGGGCACGAGGCAATCAGCTTCACCGGCCCGCAGATCGGCCTGATCACCGATGATGTGCACTCCAAAGCCCGAATTCGGGAAATCGATAAGCGGCGGATTCTTGCGGAACTCTCGGCCGGCAAGATTGTTATCGTGGCCGGCTTTCAGGGGATGACCTCGCAGGGGCACATCACAACACTGGGGCGCGGCGGCAGCAATGCCACGATGGTGGCACTCGGTGCGGTGCTTGAGGCCGAGGCGTGTGAAAACTTCACCGATGTGGATGGCGTATTTACCGCCGATCCACGGATTGTGCCCGACGCCCGGAAGATCGACATGATCAGTTATGACGAAATGATGGAACTCTCCAGCGTAGGGGCAGGCGTGCTGCAGACCCGGGCGGTGGAGTTTGCCAAGAAATACAATGTACGCATCCATGTGCGAAACAGCTCCAGCGACGCGCCGGGCACGTGGATCGTAGCGGAGACTAAATCGATGGAAGATATTGTCGTATCAGGCTGTGCACTGAAAAAAGGGCTTACACGGGTCATGCTCAAGGGCATTCCCGATCGGCCCGGGGTGGTGGCGCGGATATTTACCGTGGTCGGACAGCGCCATATTGTCGTCGATGACATCATTCAGAATGTCATGGACGATAAAACAGCCAATATCAGTTTCACCGTTGAGCACGGCGATCTGGCCGATCTCAAACCTGCCGTTGATGAAGTGCTCTCGGAACTCGGCGGGCACGCCACCTACGAAAAAGACCTTGCGAAGGTTTCCGTCATCGGTGTCGGAATGAAGCAGGCGACCGGCGTAGCGAGCACGATGTTCACCGCGCTGGCGGAAAAGAATATCAACATTCAGAATATCTCCACCAGCGAGATACGCATCTCCTGCACGGTCGCGCAAGCAGATGCTGCCGAGGCACTGCGGGCTGTGCATGCGGCTTTTAATCTGGAGCGGAGCCCTGTGACAGTGTAGCAATCGGTCGGTGCTCCGTTATGCAGCGAAATCAGGCGACGGACACCGGGTGGGATAATGCCCCGCGACCCCTTTTTCGGGATCTGGATGGATGAGTACAAGTGCGGTCCTGCCACTGACGGATTCTCGTCGATCACCGTACCGTCGTTCGGTTGCGCGTTTTTTCAAATCGCCCGCCGCCGTCCTGGCGTTGGTGGGGACTCTGATTTTTGTGGGCCTCTGTTTCGGCACCCTTCCATGGACGATCTCACGCTACAACATTCAACATCTCAATGAGGTGTTCCAGTCGCCGAGCTGGCAGCACTGGATGGGCACGGACAAACTGGGCCGCGATCTGCTGGTGCGGTTTCTCCTGGGCGGCGCGATATCGCTTTCGATCGGCCTGAGTTCGGCGGTGATCGCACTGACCATCGGCACGGTGGTCGGCGTGATTTCCGGTTACGCGGGCGGTCGGGTTGATGCCTTGCTGATGCGGATCGTCGATGTGCTTTACGGCCTGCCGTATCTGCTGCTGGTGATTCTGCTGCGGGTGGCGGTGGTGCATCGTGTATCGCATTGGCTTTCGCTGCTCGGTATTCCGCAGGCGGACGGTCTGTCCAATGTGGTGGTGCTGCTGGTCGGCATCGGGTCGGTAAGCTGGCTCAACATGGCGCGCGTCATCCGCTCGCAGGTGATGGCGCTCAAGGCGCGTCCCTTTGTTGATGCCGCCCGGGCCCTGGGCCTCGGGCCATGGCGGATCGGACTGCGTCATATCCTGCCCAATATCATGGGAACCGTTGCGGTCTATGCCACCCTTACCGTACCGGCCGCCATCCTCGCTGAATCCACATTGAGTTTTCTGGGGCTGGGTGTGGAGCGCCCGCTGCCTACATGGGGCACGCTGGCTTCCGCCGCCGTGGCGGAAATCAATCCCGTTGAGTCACACTGGTGGATCATCTTCTGGCCGTGCTTCGGTCTGACGGCGAGCCTGATCTGCCTGAATTTTTTAGGAGAGGCTCTGCGCGATGCGTTCGCGAGGCATTCCAGCTAGAATAACGACGCTTCGTGCTGCGGTCGCCGGGAGATGCCGACGACGCGCAGGCGGTGGGCGATCGAGCTGATCTGGAGCTGTGATGGGTAACCGCTTTACGGTTAAAGATTTCATATTTCTCTGCATCTTTATCGTGCTGGTCGTCATACTGGGCTTCACTCTCGGCTGTTTCAATTATCTCACGCATCAGGTCGCCGGTCTGCGCAGCGACCTGCAGAATATCGAAGCCGAGCAGACCGCACAGCTCTATATCCTCCATACCATCGAGCGCAAGGGCATCCGCACCACCGGTCCGGTAAGCCCCCGCAATCAGGTCACTTCCGGCGACATCCGTAAGACGCTTCCCGACGGCAGCCGATATGTGATGTTTCCCAATCCGCCGCTACCGCCATATAACCCTTACAGCCGACCCGATTTCGCCTACGGCGATTGGCTGGTGGAAAGCCTCGAAACCGAGCCGAACCGCATCATGCCGTATGTGCCGCAGTCAGAATCGGCCATGACGATTCAAGCTTCAGTGCTCGAGAGCCTGCTGGTGCGCAATCCGCTCACGCTCCGATATGATCCCTGGCTGGCGCGCAGTTATACGATGAGTAAAAACGGGCTTAAACTCACGTTCGTGCTCCGCCAGCGGGCGAGATTCAGCAACGGTCATCCTGTGACCGCTCAGGATGTCGTCTTCAGTTATGACACGTTGATGAATCCGGCGGTCAACTGTGCCCCTCTCCGATCCTACTATACAGATATTACATCATGCCGGGCCCTTTCCGCCCGAAAGGTGGTATTCACCTTCAAACATCCCTATTTCAAGGCGCTTGGGATCGCGGGGGGGCTGCAGATCATCCCCAAATCGGTCTATGGCTTTCCGAAAATTTCCGAATTCAACAGCCACGGCAAGCTGCTCGTGGGAAGCGGCCCGTATGTGCTCAAACGCTGGTCCGCCGGGCAGGATATTGTCCTGACGCGCAATCCCCGCTACTGGGGGCCGCGGCCGATCTTCAATCGGGTCGTCTACCGGTTCATCAGTAATCCGCAGGCGTCGCTCCAGAGCCTGCTTGCCGGGCAGATCGACGCCGATCCGCTTGAACCGTCGCAGTGGCTGAAATATCGGCGGCGCAAATCGTTCCTCGCCAAGTTCACCACCTACAAATATCTGAGTTCGTCATCCGGCTACAGCTACATCGGGTGGAATCTGAAAAAACCATGGTTCAAGGACCGCCGCACGCGCACGGCCCTGGCCATGCTCGTCAATCAACCGGCGATCATCAAAACCTTCTTGCACGGACTTGCGGTGCAGAACACCGGGCCCTTTAATCCCATAAGTCCGCAGAATAACCCGCACGTCAAACCGATTCCCTATGATCCGGCGCAGGCCGCCATCCTGCTGAAAAAAGCCGGCTGGAGGCGGGATTCAGACGGACTGCTGGAACGCGGGGGTGTTAAATTCCGATTCGGGCTTACCATCCCGTCGCAGTTTCCTCTGGGTAAACGGATCGCGGAATATATCAAACAGCAATTTGCCACCGCCGGCATTGATATGCAGATTAATCCGC
>DAHWIP010000234.1:0-3750 GCA_027344975.1 Phycisphaerae bacterium | reverse complement strand
CAAGGAGTACGAAAAGAGATCGAGCCTTGAGCGATATCTCGCCGATCAGGAGGCCGTCATCAGCCGCTGTGTGCGGCTTTTGAAGCCGGGTGGCTCCATCTGCTGGCAGGTTGGTAACCACATCTCCCCGGATCGCGGTGTGGTGCCCTTGGATATTGTGCTTTACCCGATCTTTACGAAGCTCGGCCTGATTCTGCGCAACCGGATCGTCTGGCATTTTGAACACGGCCTGCATTGCACGCACCGGTTCTCCGGTCGTTACGAAACGATTCTCTGGTTCACCCACGGTGAGCGGTACCTGTTTAATCTCGATCCCGTGCGGGTGCCGCCGAAATACCCCGGGAAAAAATATTTCAAGGGGCCGCGGGCCGGGCAATATTCGTGCAATCCACTGGGGAAAAATCCGGGCGATGTCTGGGCGATTCCCAATGTGAAGGCCAATCACGTGGAGAAGACCGATCATCCCTGTCAGTTCCCCGTTGAACTCGTTGAGAGGCTGGTGCTTTCGATGACCGCGCCGGGCGATCGGGTGCTGGATCCGTATGTCGGCTCCGGCAGCAGTGTGATCGCCGCCGTTAAGAATGGCCGGGACGGCTACGGATGCGATATTGAACGCAAATACATCGACATCGCCAAGCGGCGCGTCGCAGATTTTTACGCCGGCAAACTGCAAACTCGTCCCATCGAAAGGCCGATCTACGACCCGCGGCTCCCCGGCGGGGGGCTTCGCTCGGATCACGCCCATTATGCCTGATTCTGGCCGCCGGAGGCGTCTGCCGGTATACTCCGGGGTTGTCGGGTGAGGCGGAGGTTGGCGACCGGGCACATTATGGTGACGATTTGTCTTTACTTTCAGATTCATCAGCCGTTTCGATTGAGGCGCTACAGCGCCTTCGATTCCGAGCCGGAATATTTTGATTCCCATCTCAACAGTCAACTCATTCACCGCGTCGCACGAAACAGTTATCTGCCCGCCATTGATCTTTTCAACCGCATGGCCCGCCGTTATGGCGACGCTTTCCGTCTGACGCTCGGCATTTCCGGTACGGCGATTGAGCAGTTTGAACTTTATTATCCGGATGTTCTTCTGCAGTTGCAGGGACTGGCCAAAACCGGCGCGGTGGAATTCCTCTGCGAACCGTCGCATCACAGTCTGGCGTTTCTCTACTCACCGGATGAATTCCGCCAGCAGGTGCGTCTGCACCGCCAGATCATAAAAAAATATTTCAATCAGAGCCCGCGCGTCTTTCGCAATTCCAACCTCATCTATTCCAATGAGGTGGGACGGATGCTCAGTTCCAGCCGGGTCGAAGCGGCCATCATCGAAGGCTGGGAGGGCGTACTGGGCGATCAAAATGTTCCGACGCATGTCTACACCGGCATGCGCGAAAATCTCCGCCTGCTGCTCCGCCATTACCGCCTGAGCGAAGATATCTCCATGCGATTCTCTGCCAAAGACTGGTCGCAATGGCCGCTGATGGCCGACAAATACGCCCGCTGGCTCATGGGCCTTACCGGCGATTACGGACTCATCGGCATGGACCTGGAAAATCTCGGCGAGCGGCACCCGGCGGAAAGTGGAATCTTCGATTTTTTCATGGCGCTTCCGGAATATATTTTCGCGCTCGGCGGTTCACTGGTGACGCCCTCGCAGATTATCGATACCTTCACACCCCTGCGTGAAATCAGTGTGCCGCGAAACATCGGCTGGACCGACACGCATCGCGATCTGTCATGCTGGTTGGGTAATGCGATGCAGTCCAACGCCATGCAGGAACTTTACCGGCTGGAAAATCCCATCAAGGCCTGCAATGACGAGGTGCTTCTGAGCGACTGGCGGCGGCTGACCACCAGCGATCATTTCTTTTATATGAACACCCGCCACCTCGGCGACGCCTCCACGCCCGACTTCAGCACCTATGAATCTCCCTTCCACGCCTACATGAATTTCATGAGCATCCTCGATAATCTCGGCGGCCGGGCACGCCCGTAAAATGAACCTCGTTCGCCGGTTTATCTCTGATGCCTCCGGTTTCACGCATCGAGCAACTCGCTGTGTCAAAGCGGCTTGCTTGTCGCCCGGGCCTATGGTGCAGAGAAATATCCGACCGCAGAGAAAAAAAAGCCCGTGGTTTCCCACGGGCTTGAACGCTTTTGATTTCAGGCTTTGACCTGAGCCGTTATTTGGTCGAATAGCTGCCGCCGGTTGCTTCCTTCACGGCCGCCTGAGCCGCTGCAAGGCGGGCGATCGGGACGCGGTAGGGGGAGCAACTGACATAATTGAGGCCCACGCGGTGGCAGAATTCCACGCTCGATGGGTCGCCGCCATGTTCGCCGCAGATGCCGACCTTGAGGTCCGGCCGTGTGCCGCGCCCCTTTTCGATGGCGATTTTGATCAACTGCCCCACGCCGTCCTGATCCAGTGCGTTAAACGGATCACGGGGCAGGATTTCCATTTCAACATATTTCGGCACGAATGAACCGACATCATCACGTGAGAAGCCGAAGGTCATCTGCGTCAGATCATTGGTGCCAAAGCTGAAGAATTCCGCCTGCGTCGCGATCTGATCGGCGGTCACCGCCGCCCGCGGCAGCTCGATCATGGTGCCGACTTTATAGTCCACCTTTTTCCCCGCCTTGGCAAAGGTTTCAGCCGCAATCGCGTGCACCTTGGGCAGCAGGAATTCAAGCTCCTTCACCGTGCTGACAATCGGGATCATGATTTCAGGCAGAACTTTGACGCCCTTCTTGGCTACTTCAACGGCGGCCTGGAAAATCGCCCGTACCTGCATCTCCTGAATCTCGGGATAGATCACCGCCAATCGACAGCCGCGGAACCCGAGCATCGGGTTGGCTTCATGGAGTTCCGCCACGCGCCGCTTCACCATATCCAGCGGAACTTTCAACTGGCGGGCCATCTCTCGCTGATTTTTTTCCTCGTGCGGCAGGAACTCATGCAGCGGCGGGTCCAGCAACCGGATGGTAACCGGCAGCCCGTCCATCGCCTTGAATATTCCGACGAAATCCTTCTTCTGATAAGGCAGAAGTTTTTTGAGTGCCTTGCGGCGGTCGGCTTCATTGTCCGAGAGGATCATTTCTCGGACTGCAATGATGCGGTCCCCTTCAAAGAACATGTGCTCAGTTCGGCACAGGCCAATCCCCTGGGCGCCGAATTCGCGGGCAACTTTTGCATCCAGCGGAGTGTCGGCATTGGTGCGGACGAGCAGCTTGCGTGCGCCGTCGGCCCACTTCATCAGAGTGCCGAAATCACCCGAGACGCTCGGCTTGACGGTCGGCACCTCGCCGGCGTAAACATTGCCGGTGGAGCCGTCAATCGAGATGGTGTCCTTACGGGTGAACTTACGAACCTTCCCATTTTCCGTTTTTACCGAAAGCAGCCCCGCCTTGGCGTCGATGTACAATTCGCCGCAGCCGGCGACACACGGCTTACCCATGCCACGGGCAACGACCGCCGCGTGCGAGGTCATACCGCCGGTGCTGGTCAGGATGCCCGTCGCAGTCTGCATGCCGCCGATATCCTCCGGCGATGTTTCCTTGCGAACGAGAATCACCTTTTCACCTTTGGCGTGACGCTGTTCCGCCTCTTCGGCAGTGAACGCCGGTTTGCCGACGGCGGCACCGGGCGATGCCGGCAGGCCCTTGGCAAACTGATCTTTTTTCGCCTTGGGATCGAACGACGGATGGAGGAGTTGGTCCAGGCTCCTCGGGTCAATCCGCAGAATGGCGGTG
>DAHWIP010000233.1:0-3784 GCA_027344975.1 Phycisphaerae bacterium | reverse complement strand
AGCCAGAACCCATACAGGCACATCACCAGATGCCACGCGATAATGGGTTCGTTCTCGGGTTTCGGTTGGCTGATGGGTGTAAGCATATTGGTGCAAATTCTAATGATATGGCATGTGATTTGCCAAATGTACGCCCTTCGTGCGACCCGGGCACCAGCCGCCGGTGGAGTAAACCCACTGGCTAACATAATTTCGCCCGTACGCCGAGCTCGACGGCCTGATCGCCCACCTCTACGGCCTGACCGAAGAAGAATTCGCCCACATATTAAGCACCTTTCCGCTGGTACCGCAGGAAGCAAAGGATGCGGCCCTGGCGGAATTCAAACGCCAATCGCGCTGATGCCACCAAACCCCGCCGATCCAGCGAGCCGCTGGATTTATTCCAGCGGTCCGCCGGCGCCCGCCATTTTATTTGGCCGCGCCGTCCCGCGGTTGCACCCATTGCAATCGCATTTTATGGGAGGAAAACCGCGTATAATTGCCGGTAATCCTGGCGTATCGCCCGATGATCAAATCCCGGTGTACCCCAATTTCCCGGCTGAGATGATCAATTTCAGCAACCGTCCTGACCGCCTCTATTCGCAAGTTGTACGTATCGGGAATGCACCATGCAGCGGCGGCTGAGTCCGCCGTGCTGCGATTTACGCAACTGATGCATGTGGCGGAGGGACGTGATGCACTGTAAAACCTTGTGGAGCGCAGAATGGCAACAAACTCATTTGTGGAACGTAAATCGTGTTTTACGCTCCACAAGATTGGCCTCGGGATAAACGGGGTCGCTTAATTTACGTAAAATGGATAACAAATTTCGGATTGGCGAATATATGAAACCTCGGTTCAAAAAACAGGCTTACCAGACCGCCGCCGTCGAGGCAGTTTTGAACTGCTTCACGGGGCAGCCCCTCAACACTGGATTGACCTACCGCATCGACCCAGGGCGGCCTGAGGATACACCGCAGCTTAGAATAACTGCAATTGAAGAGCTAACCGGGTTCAGGAACTCGAACATCGCGTTGCCATTGCCGAAGGTGTTGGAGAACATTCAGGCGGTGCAGCGGCACCACAACTTGCCGCAATCCCAATCGCTTGTGAGTAACCAGGTCGCCGACGTTAACCTCGACATCGAAATGGAGACCGGCACCGGCAAAACCTACTGCTACATCAAGACCATGTTCGAGATGAACAAGCGGTACGGCTGGACGAAGTTCATTGTGGTCGTCCCGAGTATCGCCATCCGCGAGGGCGTATACAAGTCGTTTGAAATCACCGCCGAGCATTTTCTTGAAGACTACGGAAAGCGGACACGGTTCTTCATCTATGACTCCAAGCAGTTGCACAATTTGGAGAGCTATTCATCGGACGGCGGCATCAATGTGATGATAATCAACGTGCAGGCATTCAACGCCACCGGCAAAGATGCACGCCGCATCTACGAGGAATTGGACGACTTTCAGTCACGCCGTCCTATAGACGTTATCAAGCAGAACCGGCCCATTCTCATTCTCGATGAGCCGCAGAAGATGGAAGGCAGGAAGACCCTCGACTCGCTCAAGGAATTCAATCCGCTTATGGTGCTTCGTTATTCAGCGACGCATAAGACCCAGCACAACAAGGTCTACCGGCTGGACGCACTCGATGCCTACAACCAGAAGCTGGTTAAGAAAATCGCCGTCCGGGGATTCCGGGATGGGCAAATCCCGATCTGCCGATGTGTGACGGAATTGCCGCTGACCCCATTCGTGAAGACGGCCGCGGATTTCCATCACGCGGCTGCGGGGGCTGGGGCACCACGGCGATAGGGTCGTATCCTCGTAATCCTGTATTCCGGCGTTTCCGGTGAGAACCGGGGAGGAATCCCATGGTTCTTGCACGGGGAGGAATGGGCTTCCCAACCGCCGGCTGGAACCGGTGGGGTGGTGTCTGGATTTCAAACTCTTGTCCCCGTGTGCCTGCGCCGGCGTCCACGCCTGAAACTGCACTGCCGCCATCGCGTTAAAATGTTATCCCCAACTGCACAGTTGCCACCAGCGCATTTTGATAAATGCCGCCGGGATGAATGATGTATTGTAAATCCGGTTGTACGGTCAGCCATGGCGTGACTTGGGCGGTATAAAAGCCTTCAATCGCCAGTTCATCATTGTATGGCGTCTGGGCGTAGGGACTCAGGTGTGCCCAGGTCGCGGCTATACCGGTATTGTCGTCGGGGCGGCCGGGAATCGGGCCGCGCCACCGCAGCCCGCCGCTGATATTCTGATCAATTTCCGTCAACTGATCGTTGGCCCAGGCATACTGCACAAATGCTCCAATGCGTGAAGCGGCCTGACCCCTGGCATGCGCAAATCTCCACAGCGTCTGATCCAGATAGGCGTAAAATCCATCAGCCCCTTGAACACTTGATCCGGAATAGCGTTCAAACTTGCCGGTGTGATACCATTGGCCCAGCGTAAATATTCCGCCGAGGTGATCTGTACCGATCCGCCAGTTCAGGCTTTCTTCAGCCAATGCCAGAATACCATACGGATTTTCAATGGCATTGGGATTGGAGGACGCAACATTCGGCAACGTATTTTCAGTATTGCCGTCAAATAACCCGCCGTGGAGCGTCACATTCGCCACGGGGTGCCATAACACTTCCCCGCCCCATGCCGAAAACGGATAGCTGGGAAAGACAAAAATCGATGGCGCAAAGCCGAAGGATCCGTTGAGAAACGCCTGCGCATCACGGATATTGTCAAAATCGTAAGTGGTATCAATTCGTCCCAGCTTGAACCAGAGCTTGCCCTGCAGGAAATCCTGCCGGTACCAGATCTGATCCAGCCGCGTTGCCGGGTTCTGATCAATTGCGCTGACGGCCTGAAGGGCGCCTACCAGATCATTCGCCGGATTCTGTCCGCCGTGCGCCATAAAATCGACAAAGGCGGTACCGCCTTTCCACCCGAAAAGTCTTCGGGTGTCGAGTGTCAACGATACATCAAGCCGATATCGCCAGTCGATCCGGTTGGTGCGAATACCACCGGAGAAATTTTCACTGCCGGCCTGCAGCAGTGTAATGGTGGGCGTAAGGCCATGTGATTCCATATTTCCGCGTAATCCCCACCAGTTTCCAGTGAGCGTATCACGGGTCAGCAACGCATGGGTGAAAGCGGAAAAAGAGCCGGGAGCGGTTCCCGGTGCGGGGGCTTTAACGCTCGGCGAGGCTGGCGGTGCCGGGGCGTGCGCGCTACCGGCCGAAAGCAGCATGATCGCGGCGGACTTGTTTGCGGCAGCTTTTGCGGGCGCACCAGCCGGCGGCATGGTTCGGGAAGCATCTTGGGAGCCGGGCTTGCCGTAGGTTATAGACGCACTCAGTGCGGCCAGAACCGCCAGTGTTGCGATGTGCCGTTGCGGGCGTTGAGGGCTTGATGGCCATCGTGGAATCAGATGCATGATATTTATCTCCGGGCAGCTCAACGGACATACCTCGGGCATTGTAGTGCTTTTCCGTTCCATTTTCTTTGTACCGGCAAAGCTCCGGTGCCGCGGGCACGAATATTATCATGGAAGGTTATACAAAGTAATACACTTATATGCAAGCACACCCTGATGTTCGGTATGGCCATCGGAGCCAAATGCTGCACGGTGACGGAAATCGCATCGCGAGAACGGGGAACCCAAGCCGGTGTCGGGAATCTGCTGGGGAGAATCGAATGGGTTCTTTGGTGCGACGGCGTGGGCCGTGGTATTGCTTTGGATTTTCGGGTGTTGGAAATTCTTCACCAAGTTCTTGAATATCCGCGCAGGAGCT
>DAHWIP010000232.1:0-3811 GCA_027344975.1 Phycisphaerae bacterium | reverse complement strand
TGATAACGCAGGTAATAACGCGGGTAAATAAGTAACCATGACCAACATTCAAACAGGCAGTTTTGTCGATTGGGTGGAAGAACACCGCGGGACTCAATATTCCCTCCATCAGGAATATGTGAATCCCGCTTTTGTCAAAATGCTCAAAGCCATCGGCTTTGATAAAAACTACACCCGCGGCCTTGGCCCCTATCTCTGGGACGCACAGGGAAATCAGTATCTCGATCTGCTCACCGGCTGGGGCGTTTTCATGCTCGGCCGCAATCATCCGCGGGTGCGCGAAGCTCTCAAAGACATGATCGATGCCGAGAGTCCCAATCTGGTACGCATGGATTGCAGCATCCTGAGCGGCCTGGTTGCCAAGGGCTTGATCAACCACATGCCGGACGGGGCGTGGCGGGTGTTTTTTACCAACAGCGGAACGGAATCGGTGGAAGGGGCGCTGAAGTTTGCCCGCTGTGTCACCGGCCGACAGAAGGTCGTTCACTGCCATAACGCCTTTCACGGCCTCACGGCGGGATCGCTTTCGGTCAATGGAGCGGCATTTTTCCGCGAACGCTTCGGCGATCTGGTGCCCGGCGCGGTTGAAATTCCATTTAATGATCTCCCGGCGCTGGAAAAGGCTCTGGCCGGGCGCGATGTGGCGGCGTTTATTCTCGAACCGATCCAGGGCAAGACCTGCGAGGTTGTCGCCGATGGTTTTCTGATTGAAGCGCAGCGCCTGTGCCGGAAATCCGGCACGCTGCTGATTGTGGATGAAGTGCAATCGGGCATGGGACGCACGGGAAAATGGTTCTGCTTTCAGCATTGGCCGGGCGTTGAGCCCGACATCGTATGCGTTGCCAAAGGCCTTTCGGGCGGTTTTGTGCCGGTGGGGGCCATCATCTGCAAGGCGCCGATCATCGAAACGGTGTTCAATTCCATGGAACGCTGCGTGGTGCATTCCAATACCTACGGCCAGAATGATCTGGCCATGGCGGCGGCGATGGCCAGCATTCAGGTGATTGAGGAAGAGCGGCTGGTAGAAAATGCCGCTGAACTGGGTCAATACGCCATCAACCGCCTGCGCGAGATCGGACGCACGTGCCCGTTTGTGACCGAGGTTCGCGGGAAGGGATTGATGTTCGGCATCGATTTTGCGCGGCCGGAATCATCTATTAAATTGCGGCTGGCATGGGATGCTCTGCATAAACTGAATTTCGGCGTCTTCGGCCAGATGATCGTCGTACCGCTGATGCAGAAGCATCGCATTCTGACCCAGGTGGCCGGGTATCACACGGAAGTGATCAAATTTCTTCCTCCGCTGGTGGTCTCGCGTGCGGATATCGACTGGTTCCTGACCGCGATGGACGAAACACTGGCGGATACTCAGCGCATTCCCGGCGCGGCGTGGGATACGGTTATGAGTCTGGCCAAAAATGTGATGCGGGCGGGGTGAGGAAGATTCTGTGGCGGCAACCGGAAAGATGAACCAAACTGAACCTCCATGCATTTGACCCAGCGGAAAATGTTGGCCTTCGTCCTGCTGGTGATCCGTCATCCGCGATGGGTACTCGCCTTGGGCGTATCGCTGACGATTCTGGGAGCCCTGCTGGCGTTTTTTTTTCTGCCCATCTCCACAGACCAGAATAAACTCTTCTCCGCCCGCGTCCCCTTTTTCCACCGGTATCTGCAATTCATCCACGAATTTCCAGAAAATGAGGCGGCTTACGTCGTTATTACCCCCCGTAACAATAAAAATCCTCCGCCAGCCCAACAATGGGTCGCCGCCGCCGATGCGGTTACCCAACGCCTTCGCGGACTCACCAAATACGTGCGGGCGGTTGATTCGCACGTGCCGTTGCATCAGCTCGGCCCCTGGGCGATCTGCTTTGCCGGGCCGCATCAGGTTGCCGAGGCTCAAGCCGCCCAACCCGATATCGCGCGCCTCGCCACCCTGTTTACCGGCCGATCGGCAGCGAAAAATGCCCTGCTGGGCAAAAATCGCCTCCTCACCCTCCTGAAGCATTTTCCGCTGACGGGGCGGGACGGCCGGGCATTTCTCCGGCGGCTTTCCCGCTCGCTGACATTATTTCTGGTCCGCCCGCCGGGCGACCCGCATCTGGCAGCGTCCATCCATCACATTCTCATGCCGGCGCGGCCATCGACACCACGCGATATGGGGTATTATTATTTTCATGCAGCGGACAATGCGCACCACCGATTGCTCGTCATCAATGTCTACCCGCGATTTACCTATGATTCCCTCTCGGCGGTATCCCGCCCGCTGGAAAAAATCAGTGCGGCGGTTCATCGGGCCGCAGCACCCTTTGCATCTGAATTTCACTTCGGCCTCACCGGCCGGCCTGTGCTCTCGGCCGATGAAATGCGCATTACCACGCACGACACCAACTGGGCCGAAGCACTCGCCATGACCGTCGTGGTGATCGGACTCATTCTGATGCTGCGGTCGGTGTGGCTGGCGGTTGCAGCCGGTCTGTCGCTTACCGCCGCCATCGCGTGGACGTTCGGCTATGCGACGGTGGTGGTCGGCAGGCTTAATCTTCTTTCAACGGTGTTCGTCATTGCCATGATCGGCATCGGCATGGACTACATCATCCAGATTCTCGTGCGGTACCGACGCGAGGTGCGGCGCTACCAGCGTCCCTCCGCCGTCTGGATGAGAGTATTTCGTTACTCGGGTCCCGCTGTTTTGACCGCGTGCTGCGGGGCATCGGCCGCGTTCCTCGTCGCCCTGACAACTCACTTCACCGGCGATGCGGAACTGGGAGTGATTGCCGGCGGGGGATTAATTTTTTCGCTGCTGGCCGGTTTCACCATTCTACCCGCGATACTCACCATCTGGCCGCCGAAATTCAAACCCGTTCCCGCCGCCCGGCGCTACACCCTCCATAAAGCCCCCCCCAAAGCCACCTGGTGGAATTTTGCGGCTCTCGGCTGCTGGCTGGCGCTGGTGGTGCTATTAAGCCCATTTGCGCTGAGCGTAAAGTTCAATCCAAATCTGCTTAAACTCCAGGCCCGCGGTTTGAAATCAGTCCGGCTCATCAAAGACATGCCGTCGTGGTATGCCGTGGTACTCTCGCACCATCCAGAAAAGATCGCCGCCCTGCAACACCGCCTCAATGCAACGATCCACGCCGGTTCGCAGATTCTTTCCACCAGCAGCCTTTACGATGCGATCCGCAATCAGAAAGCGTTGGCACGCGGCAGCCGCGCGTTTTCCGCCATACACTGGACATCCCCGCCGGCACTTTCTGCCGCAGATATCCAACCGATTCGCGCGGCGGTCGTCAAACTGGCTCACGCTCAATTCGCCCCCGGTGCCGATGGACACAAAACCCGCCGGTCGCTGATTCATCTCGCCGCCGCCCTGCGTCAGACACCCGCCAGTATCAGCGCGCAACGGCTCACCGCCTGGCAGAATCAATGGGTTCAATCTCTCAACGCGCTCGCGGAGCGTTTATCCCCTCCACCGATTGTCCCGCATCAACTACCCCGCTCTTTGCGGGCCCATTTCATCGGCAAATCAGGCGTCTGGGCCCTGTACATCTATCCGCGATGGAATCTCTGGATCGACAAAAATCTGCACGATTTCGTCCGCACCCTGCGCGGCACCAAAACCGCCCCCGGCGGGCGGATCGGCGGGCTGGTGCCGGCGGATATGGATCTCACCGGCATCGCGCCGCAGTTATACGATTCAACTCAGTCCATCAAGCAGGCCTTCACCAAGTGCACGGTCCTAGCCCTTATTCTCGTGATTATCATTGTGTTTTTAGATTTGCGGAAATTTGGTCAGACGCTTTTGACCGTC
>DAHWIP010000231.1:0-3841 GCA_027344975.1 Phycisphaerae bacterium | reverse complement strand
CTCATCACTCTCTCCGTGCTCTCTAAACTCGAACTCTAACTTACTTAAGATTTGAGGACTGGAGAGATATCGGCAGAGGTATCCATCGGAATGGACAAAAAATGAAAACTTCTGGTGATCCGACTATATGGGACGCATCTATCGCGTGCGACGTCTGAACGCCCGAAAATGTCGCCTCCCATTTGATAGCGGGGCATCTACGCGCCGGGGCGGATAGCGGGTAGGATGGCGTGGCTCGGAAGGTGTTATTGGAGTGAAGGGTTGAAATGACTTCCAACGAAATCAGGCGGGCGTTTATCGATTACTTTGTGAAGAAGCACGGGCATGCGTTTGTACCGTCGAGCCCGGTTGTACCCCATGACGATCCAACATTACTTTTTGCCAATGCGGGCATGAACCAGTTCAAGCCCTATTTTCTCGGACTGGACAAGCCCGCGCACCTGCGGGTTGCCAATTCACAGAAATGCATCCGCGCGGGGGGCAAACATAATGATCTGGATGATGTGGGACGATCCCGGCGCCACCACACATTTTTTGAAATGCTCGGCAACTGGAGTTTCGGCGATTACTTCAAGGCGGGCGCCATTGAGATGGCGTGGGACCTGCTTACCGAACATTGGAAGCTCGATCCGAAGCGGCTGCACGTGACAGTGTACGCGGGCAACCCGGCCGACAATGTTCCTCCGGATGATGAGGCCGCCGAGCTGTGGAAAAAAATTGCCGGCCTTCCGGACGACCATATTCACCGGTTTGTGGATGAAAACTTCTGGGAGATGGGTGAGACCGGGCCGTGCGGTCCGTGTACGGAAATTTTCATAGATCGCACTCCGAATGCGGACGGCGGGCGGGAGGTCAATGGGAGCGACCCGCGGGTGATGGAAATCTGGAATCTGGTGTTTATTCAATATAATCGGGCGGCCGACCGCCGACTTTCGCCGCTGCCCGCCCGGCATGTGGATACAGGCATGGGACTGGAACGCATCTGTCAGGTGCTGCAGAAGAAAGAAGACAACTATTCAACCGATCTTTTTACCCCCCTGTTCAAAGCCATTGGGGGATTATCGGGAACATCCTACGGCGGGCGGTTTCCGGATTCAAACCACGGATCTGCCTCCGGGAGGGCAATGGAAGATGCGGCATTATCGCGCGATATCGCCTATCGCGTCATCGCCGATCACATCCGTTGTTTGACTTTTGCGCTCACCGACGGCGCGATCCCGAGTAATGAGGGGCGGGGATATGTCCTGCGCCGCATTCTTCGACGCGCCGTGCGATTCGGAAGGCAGTACCTCGGATTCAAGCAGGCATTCATGCATGAGCTCAGTGCGGTGGTTGTTAGCACCATGGGAGAAGCATTTCCCGAATTAAAGGCTGATCCCGCCGCGGTGGCCCAACAGATTCACGATGAGGAGGAGAGCTTCAGCCGGACGCTCGATCGCGGGCTGGAACTTTTTGCCTCGGCGGCTGAGGAAGCACAAAAAGCCAATCCCGATCGTCCTGTGATCTCCGCCGAACATGCATTCAAGCTGCATGATACCTACGGCTTTCCGATTGATTTGACGGAGGTCATTGCGCGGGAGAAGAATCTTGCCGTCGATATCACCGGCTACCATCGCCTGATGCAAGATGCCCGGGAAAAGGCACGGCGCGGCGGCAAATTGAATCAGCAGCATCTCTCACAGCTTTCGCCGGACGCCATCAAGCAGTTGGAAACGCTGAAGGCAGCCCACACGGACGATCATTATAAATACACGCCCAAGCCATTACGTGCGACCATTACCGCCATCTGGGATGGGAAAATATGGCAGCAGGAGGGAATCGCGGGCGAAGATGATCAAATCGCGATCATAACGGATAAGACAAATTTTTACAGCCAGATGGGTGGGCAGGTGGGAGATACAGGTGTTATTGAGTGCGACGGCCACGGTGTGTTTGAAGTCCGTGAAACCCATGCCGTGAGCGGCTGGGTGATGCACATTGGATTCCTCCGATCCGGGCAGGTGCGCGTGGGGCAGAGCGCCACATTGCAGGTCGATAAGCGGCGCCGCGACATTGAACGCAACCACACCTCCACCCACCTGACCAACTGGGCTCTGCGGGAAGTGCTGGGAGAGCATGTGGAGCAGAAGGGATCGCTGGTGGATGCAGACAAGTTTCGTTTTGACTTTCTGCAGCCCCAGCCGCCGACCACTGAGGATTTACACCGCATCGAGGGGTTGGTGCGGGAATTGGTTCGTCGCGATCTGTCGGTTCATACCGGCGAAGTTGAGTTGGAGAAGGGGCGGGCGATTTTCGGATTACGTGCGGTGTTTGGGGAAAAATATCCCCCGATGGTGCGGGTGGTGAGCATTGGAGCGGAGATCGACGCCTTGCTTGCCAATCCAACGGATCGCCGGTGGCGTGCCCATTCCATTGAATTCTGCGGCGGCACGCATGTAGATAAGGCGAGTCGTATCGGGGATGTTGCGATCTACGCCGAAGAATCGGTGAGTAAGGGGATTCGGCGGGTGGCGGGCGTCACCGGTGAAACGGCGCGTGCGGCGTGGATGCAGGCGGATGCCGTTGAACGGTTGATCGATGAAAGCCGGACTGCTGTGGCTGAAAAAGTTGATGCACTTATTGCCGCGTTGCAGCAGGCGCTCAAAGAGACGTATCTGCCGATTGCGGTGCGTCGCCGGGCCAATGATGCCGTCGCACGTCTGCTGGATATTAAAAAGGCTGTAAGCCGCAAGTCGGCGGCAGAGCATCGGCAGATTGATCAAGAACTGCTTGGACGGGTGATTCAGCAGGCGGTGCAAGTCGGCAACACGACGCTGATTGTCAGCCATCTCGGTGATGGCGACAGCGAGATGCTTCGTGAGGCCGGTGAACTGATCCGTAAGACGGCCGGAAAAGATTCGCTGGCGATACTGCTTGCGGCCAAAAGCCAGGATACGGACAAAAATGGGGAATTGCAGCCGCCAAAAATTAATTTTCTCGCGATGGTATCTGATGATTTAACATCGAAGCTCCGTGCGGGCGACTGGATCAAGCAGGTGGCCAAAATTGCGGACGGCGCTGGCGGCGGAAGGCCGCAGATGGCGATGGCAGGCGGGAAAAATATTGCGGCGGCGGAGGATGCGCTCCGACATGGGCGTAAGCTCGCCGAGGAACTAATCGGCTGATTTTGCGTGCAATTCGAATGCAGGCTGCGGCTGTGACCCCCGCCGCACGTGGAATACCGCTTCAAGGATTTCATCGCGGAGAGCGGACTCCGGCGGCCCGGCCGCTGCGACTGATCCTTCGCGGAGAACCATCACGCGGTCAGCAGAGCGAAACACAGTATGGATATCGTGCGTGATCCAGATGACGCATCCCCCCTGCAGCTTAATGCGGTGAATCAGATTCAGAAGTGATAATTGATGCTCGATATCCAGTGCCGATGTCGGCTCATCGAGTACCACAATGGGTGTATCCTGGGCCAGCACGCGTGCAATAGCGACGCGCTGCTGCTCGCCGACCGACAGTTCCATGGGTAACATGCGCTCCTTGCCGAGCAGGCCCACTTGATCGAGCGCCGCGCGGACGCGCTTGTCGATGTCCTTGAACGGCGTTCCCGCCACCACCAGCGGCAGCGCGACGTTGTCGAACACCGGCCGGTCCGCCAGCAGCTTGTGATCCTGGAAGACCATGCCAAGCTGGCGGCGAAACGCCGGAATGTGCCGCGCGCCGAGCGCGCCGGTGTTCCGGCCGTTGATGCTCACGGTGCCGCGCGTCGGGCGCTCGAGCAGCGCAATCACCTTCAGCAGAGTGCTCTTGCCCGCTCCGGAACGGCCGGTGATGAACAGCAGCTCCCCGCGAT
>DAHWIP010000230.1:0-3842 GCA_027344975.1 Phycisphaerae bacterium | reverse complement strand
AATGGATGAAGTGTTTCATATTTCCGACACGATCACGGTGTTGCGCGACGGGCAATACATTGGGACCCGACCGGCCGGTGACATGGATCCGGACACCCTCGTGAAGCTCATGGTGGGCCGTGAAATACGTGAACTGTTCCCGAAAACCCCAACCGCCGTGGGGGATATATCTCTGGAAGTGGATGGCCTGGCCCGGCGCGGTAAGTTCCAGGATATTAGTTTCACCGCCCGGCGGGGCGAGGTGGTCGGATTCGGCGGATTGATGGGCGCGGGCCGGTCGGAGGTGATGGAAACACTCTTCGGTATTTACCGCGCCAATGCCGGTGCGATCAGAATTTATGGCCAGCCGGTGCATATCCGTTCGCCCTCGGATGCAATCCGGCATGGTCTGGCTCTGGTTACCGAAGATCGTCAACTCACAGGCCTGAACCTGAAAGCATCGGTGAAAGCGAATATGACGCTGGTAAGCCTGAAAAAATTCTGCCGCGGACGGCAGGTGCTGCGCCTTGGAGAGGAGCGCCGGGCCGTCGATGCGCAGCTCCGGGCGCTGGCGGTAAAAGTCCGCGATCGAAACCAGGCCGTCAGTACGCTTAGCGGCGGCAATCAGCAGAAAATCGTGCTGGCCAAATGGCTGCTGACCGATCCGCAAATCATCATTCTTGATGAACCCACGCGCGGCATCGATATCGGAGCCAAGGCGGAATTTTATGAAATTATCCGCACCCTGGCCCGGCAGGGCCGGACCATCATTCTGGTGTCTTCCGAGATGCCTGAACTTCTGGGGCTTTGTGACCGCATTATCGTGCTATATCAGGGAGAAATCGCCGCCGAGTTTAAGCGCGGTTCTTTTGACCAGGAGGAAATCATCCGCGCCGCCATCGGGCAAAGGAGGGAATCATGATCTTTGACACTGCGGAAAATGAGCGTTCTGGAAAAGCTGAAACAATTAATCCGGCTGTTGACCTGCCGCATACGGCTCCGCCCGCCGGACACCCTGCGGCCGGCGCGGCCAGCCGGTGGAAGCGAACGGTCACGCTGCTGTCCAGGTATGGCATCTATGGGGCCTTTGTGCTGCTGGTCGTGGGGATGGCCATGGCCTCGCCGCATTTCCTCACCCCCGTGAATATGGTCAATATTCTCCTGCAGACCTCTGTAAACGGCATTATCGCCATCGGCATGACGCTGGTGATTATCACCGCGGGCATTGATCTGTCTGTCGGATCGATTGTGGCGCTGTCTGCGGTCGTCGCCGCGTCATTTGCGCACCCCGGCGGCTATCCGCTGATCGTGGCGATTCTGGCGGGCATCGGCGTGGGTCTGGCGGTCGGGCTGGTGAACGGTCTGCTGATAGCGAAGAAAGGTCTTGCCCCTTTCATTGTCACGCTGGCCATGATGACCGCGGCGCGCGGCCTGGCACTGGTCTACACCAGTGGCCGGCCCGTGATCAATCTTACCGGCTCCTACGATTTCATCGGGGGAGGAAGTCTGCTGGGCGTGCCGCTGCCCGTGGTACTTTTCGCACTGACCATTGCGGCGGGGGTGTTCTTTCTGCATTTTACCCGCTTTGGCCGGTATGTTTTCGCTGTCGGCGGCAACGAAATGGCCGCCAGGGTCTCCGGCATCAATACCCATCGGATTCTCATCGCGGTGTACGCCATTACCGGCGCCCTGTCCGGTTTGGCGGGAATTATTTTGTCTTCCAGGGTGATGTCTGCTTCGCCGGCTGGGGGCGCGGGTTACGAACTGGACGCCATCGCGGCGGTGGTCATCGGGGGCACGAGTTTGTTTGGCGGCATTGGTTCAATCGCCGGCACGGTGGTGGGGGTGCTGATCATCGGGGTCATGAACAACGGCTTGGACATGCTCAACGTGTCGTCCTATTGGCAACTGGTCGCCAAGGGTGCGATCATTCTGCTGGCGGTCCTGCTGGACCGGAAATCAGCCGGTTGACCGGCGTGGTTTTTTCTGCGGACTTTCGAAAGGATATCGATAATGAAATCATTTTTAACCCGGTCATTTGGATTTGGTTTGGCCTTCGCCGCGTTTCTGCTGATGGGTTTGGCTGGCTGTCAGCGCAGCGCCGCCGGTCCGCATCAGATCGTCATCGGCGTAGCCTACCAGAACCTGCAGAACGAATACATCATCAATCTCCAGCATGCCATTCGCACCGAAGCGAAGAAACTGCATGTTAAACTCGTGGAACTTGACGCCCGGGGGCACGCTTCCAGCCAGATATCCGATGTTGAGGATTTCGCAGCCGAGGGAGTCAATGCGATTATCCTCAACGCCGTTGATGAGCAGGGCTCCGCTCCGGCTGTCGATATCGCCGTGAAAGATCACATCCCAATTGTCGAGGTCAATACGCTGGTGGCGAATCTTAATAAAGTCAATGCCTATGTTGGATCCCCCGATGTCAAGGCCGGCCGCATGGAAGCGAAGGAAATCATGAAGGTGCTCCATGGCCGGGGCAATATCGTCGTACTGCAGGGGCCATACGGTTCCTCGGCGGAAGTGCAGAGAACCCAGGGGATCAAGCAGGAACTCGCGAAGTTTCCCGAAGCCCACATCATCGCAGAGCACACCGCCAACTGGGACCGCGCGCAGGGGCTGTCGGTGATGGAAAACTTTCTCGCCGCCGGCCGTCGGATTAACGCGGTCATCGCGGAAAATGATGAAATGGCGCTGGGTGCCTGCGACGCGATCGCCGCGGTGCACAAACAGAAACAGATCGCCGTCATGGGAATCGACGCCATCCCTGATGCGCTCAAGGCCGTGGCGGACGGAACGATGGTTGCAACGATTTATCAGGATGCCCATGGTCAGGGTTCCCGGGCGGTGCAACTGGCCGTGCAATTGGCGCACGGACACAAGGTCAAGCACCTGATGTATATTCCCTTTCAGCTTGTCACAAAAAAAAATGTAGCGGAGTTCATGAAACCTCATTAACTGATTGTGCAAACCAGTAAGGAAGTGAAATTATGAGTACCATCCATCAAGTCGCTGATCCCAATGAGCATGCGCGGCCGGCGCCCCGCGCCCGGGCCGCCATCATTCGGGATACATTGGACCGGGGCAGAGGCGTTCTACAGTTGATTCCAACCTTTGTTCCGCGGCGATTCAGCCGGGCCGGCCATCGCTTGCGCCTGCATCCGGACGATTATTATGCCCTGGGCACAGGCCGCGGAGCGATTAAAGAGCGCTGGTTTTCGTCGGTGATTCCGGCGATGAACGGGGATCTGGCACCGGCCGATGAGGGTATGAGTTATGTGCTGCCGGCTGAAGGCGGCCTGGCCGCAAAGTTTCTCCTGAAAGACGCTGTAGACGTGCTGGGAGAGCATCTCGTGGGGCCGTATCTGATGAGTAAGTATGGCGGCTGGCCGATGTACTCAAAATTCTTCGATTACCAGGTGCCGCTGTTTCTGCACTTGCACCTGACCTTTGACGCGGCCGCATCAGTCGGGAGACTCGGAAAACCAGAAGCCTATTATTTTCCGCCGGAGATGAACAATCATCTTGGCGAGTTTCCCGTGACCTATTTTGGATTCGACTCTGATGTCACAAAAGAGATGGTCCGTGAGCGGCTCATGCGCTACGAGGTCGGCGACAATCGCATTACCGAACTGTCACGCGCGTACCGAATTGAACTGGGCACGGGATGGTATACACCGCCCGGCGTGGTTCACGCGCCAGGGTCCTGTCTTACGTACGAACCGCAATGGAACAGTGATGTGAACTCTGTCTACGAGAATATTACAACCGATGAAGTCTATCCGTACGAATTTCTGGTTGAGAACTGTCCGGCGGATAAAAAACGCGATATCGATTATGTGCTTGGCCTTCTG
>DAHWIP010000022.1:9371-13395 GCA_027344975.1 Phycisphaerae bacterium | reverse complement strand
AACACCGAGATCAACCCGGCGAGTTCACAGTGTTCCTCTCGGCGATCGGTTAACATCAGAACTCAGGGTTGCCGATAATAACCAAAACGAATCGACAGAAGTTAATGCGATCGCACAATTGGCAGTGATCTGTTCTTCGAGGGATAGCCAACGACTGAAAAAAAGAAACCCGGCGGACTCGGGCACCGGATCGGGCGCAAAGTTAGTTCTCGGAGTTGTGGCATTCGCAGCGGTCGCCATTTTTGTCGGTGCACCCTTTCTGCACTCAAGTTTCAGATTTGACAGATCGCCGCACCCATCTTCAGTCTTGCACCACACCGTTTTTGCAATGAAAACACTCCTGGCACAACCTGTTGCGCGTGCGTACCCCGGTGCCGCGTCGCCGGACCTGAAATATCCAGAGACGACAAGCCGCCCCCTTCAAACGCCGATGAGCACCATGGGCGGCGCCCACGCATATGCGGTTAAGTCCGCAACGGTTATGATTGGTAATCACACCACTGAGAATATTCATGGCTCACAACCCGCGAATGTCGGCAAGGCCGTCGGTCAAACGCTTGGTGAGACCGCAACCGCCAAAAGCAAACCATCCGGATTTGATGTCAATCATCCACCCGGAGCACTTTTTTCGCGTGTATCCGGCCGTTAAGTCCTCACTGCTCTGTCCCATTTCGAACTTGGTCCGTCGGGGGTCGTGTGGCGAAAAAGTTTAATCACAGAGCACGCCGCGCTGCGCGGAACACGGCAAGAACGTCGCCGACAATAATGTCGAGCTGGCAAGCACACAGCGGCAATATCATAAAACTTGGCGGCCGGCTTCAGGATGATATTTACATCACCATTCTTGCGGCATTACATGCCCATGCCAATCAAGTGCGAATGCGAAAGGCCGACGGCTTCGGCAACCTTTGTGGCGGCGCATGTTCAACGCGGGCCCATCGCCCCGGCTACCCGGCCAAAGCTTCCTTCTGCAATCGATGCAGGCGACGGATCCCGGTGGACGCCAATGCCAGCATTGCATCCAATTCCGATCGCGAAAAAGTGTTTTCCTCACCGGTGGCCTGAAGTTCAATAAACCGCCCATTGGCAAGCATCGCGACGTTCATATCCACATCGGCAACGGAATCTTCACTGTAATCAAGGTCCAGCATCGGTACCCCGCGCACAATGCCGACGCTTACCGCAGCCGCCTGACCGATGATCGGATCACGGCCGAGTAAGCCGCTCTTCGTGGCGGCGGAGGCGGCATCGCGAAGTGCCACGTAAGCTCCCGTGATGGCGGCGGTACGGGTCCCACCGTCCGCCTGGAGCACATCGCAATCCACAAAAATCGTATTCTCTCCTACCCGATCCAATGCCACCACCGCACGAAGCACCCGTCCAATCAGTCGTTGAATTTCAACGCTTCGTCCGTCCGGCTTGGCGCCATCACGACGCTTGCGGCCGAGAGTAGATGACGGCAACATCGCATATTCAGCCGTCAGCCAGCCAACCCCTTTGCCCTTGAGCCAATCGGGCACCCCTTTTTCAATCATCGCGGTGCATAGGACTTTCGTCCGGCCAAACGTCGCAATCACCGATCCGCCTGCATGGTGCGTGAAATGACGATGAAAGAAAACCGGGCACAACTGATTCGGTCGGCGGTTTCCATGGCGGGCCATTTTACCTGTTTTCGCATCTGAGTCTGTCATGTATTTTCCATTCAATAGTGATATACGATGGATTTTCGGCGATCATCTGTGGCCATCACGCCCCGGCAAGCAGATCGGCCAGAAGCGCCTTTTGAAAATGCAGGCGATTGTGCGCCTCTTCAAACACCCGGCTTTGCGGGCCGTCGATAACCTCATCGGTAATCTCCACGCCACGATAGGCCGGAAGACAGTGCAGTACGATCGCATGCTTGGGCGCCCTGGAAAGCAATTCAGTATTAATTTGATACGGCCTGAACACCGGCAGCCGCTGCGCCTTTTCGGCTTCCTGCCCCATGCTCACCCAGGTATCGGTGTAAATCGCGTCGGCATTTGCCACGGCCACCCGGGGGTCATCCGTCACAAGACATTCAATCGGAAACGCCGCCTGCACGGCACGGAAATCAGCCTCCGGCAGCCGATAGGCGGTGGGCGAGGCGATGGCAAAACGCATCTTGAAGACCGCGCATGCCTCCAGCAGCGATCGGGCAACATTATTCCCGTCGCCGATATATGCCAGTGTGCGTCCCTCCAAGGAGCCGAATGCCTCCTGAATTGTGAGCAGATCGGCCATGGCCTGGCAGGGATGACTGTGATCCGATAGACCGTTGATGACGGGAATCGCGGCATGACGGGCCAGATCGATGATGGTCTGGTGTGAAAATGTGCGGGCCATGATCGCGTCGCACATGCCGGAAAGAACACGGGCGACATCCGGCACCGATTCCCGGGAACCCAACCCGATTTCATTGGGTGAAATATAAATGGCACTGCCGCCAAGTTGAGTCATGGCGACATCGAAACTCACACGGGTTCGCAGCGAGGGCTTTTCAAATATCATCGCGAGGGTTTTGCCGGCGGCAAGCGGTTCGCGCTGGTGCGCCAGGTGTGCCGCCTTGAGACGCTGGGCGAGCGAAAGCAGATGCTTCAGGCGGCTCTCGTCCGTCGATAGGATATCGATGAAGTGAGCTGGCTTTCCCGTGTTTCGCATGAGAACCTTGTGATCAGACATCATTTATCCTCGGATGATCTCAGTGCCGACGCCCCGATCGGAGTAAATTTCCAATAGAAGTGAATGGGGAAACCGCCCGTCGATGATGTGCGTCTTCTGCACACCCGCCTCCAGTGCAATGAGGCACGATTCCACCTTGGGGAGCATACCTTCCGAGATTTCGCCCGCCGCGATGAGTCGTTCAATATCCGCGCGGGTTACACTCCGGAGCAGCGACTGCGGATCATTCTTTCGGGCCCGGATGCCGTGCGTATCCGACACGAGCACCAATTTCTCGGCCTTGCAGGCGGCGGCCACAAAACCCGCCGCTGTATCGGCGTTGACATTGAGTTTACCTCCGGCGCCGTCAAGCGCTATCGGGGCGATGACGGGAATAACATCAGCCCGCGTCAAAGCGGAAATCAGCGTGTTGTTGACACGCTTCACTTCTCCCACCCGGCCGATATCAATCTTGCGGTTATCCGGTGCCGAGAGGAAGAGCTTTTCGCCGAAGAGCACGGCGCTGCCAAGGGAATGCAGCGGCATGGCTCGTCCACCGAGTGCTTCGATCGTCTCCACAATAAACGAATTCACCTGATGCACGAGCACGTGTTCGGCAATCGCGAGGGTATTCTCGTCGGTGTAGCGACGTCCCATCACAAACTGAGCCTGAATCCCCGCCTCCGACATCGCCTGCGTAATCGCTTTGCCGCCTCCATGGACGACCACGGGCCGCATGCCGACGGCGTGCATGAAGACCACGTCCGTGAGGACCTTGCGAAACTCATCCTGGCTGTCCATGAATGAACCGCCGAGTTTGACAACGACAATTTTTTCATTGAAACGCTGAATGTAGCCGAGAGCTTCGATTAAAGCTCCAGCCTTTTCAAGCACACCGGGTTCGACAGGAATATCCAAATTACCTTCCCATTGATATCATCCAAACCGAGCGGTAAAGAATACGGATGTGTGCCCCGCATTTCAAATGCCGGCGCCACTCCGAACTCAACCGCCCATCGGATCGTGCGGATATCGTTGCCCGAAGAGCGGGCCATTGGAGGATTTCTTGACCTCTGAAACGGGATTTGTCTGTATCACCCATCCGTCGCCCGAACTGGCCGACCGTGGTATCGACTGCATTTTGGCAGGGCCGGAGAGAGGCGGTATGGCCCGGCGGTTGGAGATACGCGCGCGGCGATCGGGTTTTGACGCCCTTTGCCGACAGTACAACATCTCCGCCACCAATCAGGTGGTGTGCCTGCAGAATGATCAGGTGGCGGCCGCCGGTCTCTGGGTCCCCAATCCGGGTAAATCGGCGATTTGCTATTTACCGCCAAGCCGTTAT
>DAHWIP010000022.1:0-9361 GCA_027344975.1 Phycisphaerae bacterium | reverse complement strand
CCAGACGGCCGCATGTCTGAAGGCTGCCGCCGGTGAGGCTGCTGCCGCCGGTATGAAAATGATTCAGGGTATTTTTGACCCTGAAGAAAAAATTCTGCCGGGCATTTATCAGTCGGCGGGGTATCAATTGCTGGCTGTTTTACAGTTCATGGAACATACCGCACGCTGGACACTTCCCGAGATTCAGCTTCCCGACGATTATTATCTGGAGACGTATCGCCCCGACACGCACGAACTCTTCAAGCAGGCCATCGGTGCAAGTTATGAGCAGACGCTCGATTGTCCCGCAATGTCCGGACTTCGCAGTTTGGACGAAGTGATCGTCGGGCATCAACACGCCGGCACATTTGATCCCGCCCTCTGGTTTGTTCTGGTTCATCAAGCCCGTGGCGTCGGTGTACTAATCCTCACCTATCATGCATCGATGAGCTCACTGGACGTAACCTATCTGGGTATCGGCCACGCCTATCGAGGGCGCCATCTCGGTTTGTTTTTTATGTCCCAGATTCGCAAAATCATGCGATTGACTGGCGCCCGCGCCAGCACGCTGGCCGTTGACGAACGCAACACTCCCGCAGTCGGTTTATATCGCAAAGTGGGGTATCGCCCCACACAGCGTCGTGAGGTTTATTTTTTACCGCTTGGCGTAAAAAGCCGATAAAACCATGATGGATAAACGCGATTTCAAACCTGCTGCCGAAATGGCAGTGAATCCACAATCTATACCCAGCGGCGTGTAATAAACGTTGGAAATTTTTGGCGATGATCTCTAAGCGCATAGAAATACTTGATCTGTGATCATGTGAATAACGCGGAGATTAAATCTCACTGGCGTGATGTTTACCGAACCTTAATACTACATTCCGCTCGAGCAGCTAACCGGCTTGGTGGAGACCATCTGGGAAGCAAACCTTGCGGCGGTCGGACGGATCCGGCCGTCGCTTTATGAATGTCAAACAGGGTGATCCCGCAGACGAGCCGCGCAGGTTTTTCGGTGGCTCATCAACAGGATCGGATGTGCCGGCCCGGCGATCTTTTATTTCGTGGAGTTTTTCGGCCGCCGCACGCGGCCAACATACGGGGCCAAACACCCCGGTAAAATCGGGCATCGTACTGGCAATGGACTGCCGCTTCCTTCTGGAAGATTGAACCTGGACGGTTCAGCGTTTCGCATGCGTAACCGCTACGTGACGTGTCATCTGGAAAGGAGTCCTTTGTGCAGGCGATTATTGAATCCCCCCCGACAGCGTCTGAGAATCATTCCGCTCACCTTGTACATCGTGCAGATGCCATATCGGAAATCAAAACTGCACTGTCAGAGCGAATCGGCGAAATTCGCTTTGTGCAGTGGTTCGGTCCGCAGACGCGCTTTGAAGTGGCCAACAGCACCCTCACCGTGCTCGCGCCCAGTGCGTTCGTCGCCCAATGGATACGAGGGCATTTTACCGACGATTTGCGCCGGACGGCACTTACGATGGCGGGCATCACACAGGTGGAGATTCGTGCTGCTGGACAGGATAGCCCCCCGATCGACCGGGCTGCGGCATCCGTCAGCCGCGCAGCGCCCCTGAATCGGGAGTCGCCTGCGGCCGCGCGTCCGTCGAGTCCTGTGCGATTGAATCCGCAATTCACCCTTGGCCGCTTTATCAGCGGAGTCGGCAATCGAATGGCCCTGCATGCCGCCAAAATGCTTGTCGCATCGCCGGAAAAAATTCATGGGCCGCTGTTCATCCACGGCAATTGCGGTTTGGGTAAGACCCATCTGCTTCAGGGTATCTGCCGCGGCTGGGCGGAGTCCTTCCCGCAGCGGTCGTGGCGGTATGTGACAGCGGAGCAGTTTACCAATGAATTTATGGAAAATATTAAAAAAGGAACCATGGGGCTTTTCCGCCGGCGGATGCGCCGCACCGATCTACTGGTAGTCGACGATGCCCATTTCTTCAGTCGAAAAGCCTCTACGCAGCAGGAATTTCTGCATACGTTCAATGAGATCATCGCTGCCGGTGGGAAAATCGTTCTCGCGGCGGACTGTGCTCCCCAGGATGTAACGGATATCTCCGAGGCGCTGGCATCGCGGTTGATGAGCGGCATGGTGGTTCGCATCGATCTGCCCGATGCACAGACCAAGGCGGCGATACTTCGGCAGGCCGCCGAGAGTCGTGGCTGGACCATCAGCGATGTGGTGATTAACCGGCTCGCGCGTGAGCCGGTAGCCAATGTGCGTGAATTGGAGGGGCGATTGACTCAGACGCTTATGCGGCAGACCGTGGGTAGTGCATCCGCTGGATTCACCCAGCCGCCGAGTGTCGATTCAAATCGCGATCAACTGCCACCAGAGGCCTCGGTGGACATGATCCTGCAGACAACAGCCGAATATCTGGGGCAGGAACTCGCCAAGCTTACAGGCGGGTGTCGCACTGCCGAATGTGCCCGCGCTCGCGGCATCGCCATGTATTTACTTCGGGAACTCGCCCGCAGAAGTTACCCGGAAATCGGTCGGATCGTCGGCGTGAAAAGTCATTCTGCGGTCATCAGCGCCTGTCAACGCATATCCCACCAGATCGAGGTCGGCCATGTTCTGATGTGGCGGGTGGGGGGGGCTCTGCGAAGTGCCAGCGTGGCCCAGGTGGCGGCCGATATCACGGCCCGCATCCGCCAGTTACCGCGAACCGGCGCCCGGACAGGCGTTGCTGTAATCGCCACCGACCCGATGTCTAATCGCAGCCGAGATGATACTCAATGATGTGTCGATACGGCTCGGACGGTCGCACGATGGTTGATGGAAAGTGGGCATGGTGCACCGAATCGGGAAAGTGCTGTGTCTCCAGGCACAGGCCGCCATGTTTCAGGTATCGTCCTCCGATGCCGCTGACACTGCCGTCAAGAAAATTACCGGTGTAAAGCTGCATGCCCGGCTGCGTGGTGCAGACACGCAGCGTCCGATGACTTTTCGGATCACGCACCGTTGCGGCAAGGCGCAGGCCGCGGGAATCCGTTTCGCTGGTTAATACATAATTATGGTCATATCCCGGCGAAACCGCGGCGATTTCCCGCCCGACCGCCCGGCTGGTGCGAAAATCCAGCGGCGTATCAGCAACCGAACGTATCTCGCCGGTGGGAATCAGGGTGGCATCCGTGGGCGTGTAAAAATCGGCGCCAATCGTGAGTTCATGTCCAAGAATATCCATCGAACCGGCGCCGCTCAGGTTGAAATAGGTGTGATTGGTGAGGTTGATGGGGGTCGGGGCATCTACAGCGGCAAGCATCTCCAGACGGATAACACCCTGTTCGTCCAGCGTGTAAATGGCACTGAATTCCGCCGATGCCGGAAATCCTCCTTCGCCGGCCGGACTACGGTATGAGAATTCAACTCCCATCCGCCCGCCCGTCTCAATTGGCTTGGCCTGCCACAGTTTCAGGCCGAGGCCTGCACTGCCGCCATGGAGACAATGGGGGCCGTTGTTGGCTTCCAGTCGGTAGGTTTTCCCGGAAAGTTTGAATTGGGCGTGCGCAATACGATTGGCGACACGTCCAACCATGCAGCCAAAATGCGGATGGGGCGCGATGTAATCTGCCAGCGAAGAGAACCCGAGGACGATATTGGTTCGTTGGCCCGCCCGGTCAGGAGTGATGAGTTCCGTAATCGTCGCCCCCAAGGCGGAGAGTTTCATCTCCACTCCCGCCTGATTGGAAATGCTATAAAGCTGAACCGGTGTTCCGTCCGGCATGCTGCCAAAAAGTTCATGGGACAATTTCACATCTTTCTCCTGATGATCTTCACTCGTTGCAACCGGACACCGCCGTTTGGCCGATTCCGACAACTTACGTCCGTGCCTGCTCCCAGAGAGGGCTCGCGGACGATTGCAATCCTAACGCGACGGATGGCTCACGTCATCCGGCAGCGCATCATCGCATCATCGCTGCACATGGTTGCTATGTGAGTCGGCGCCTCACAGACCATACGCCCTCATGATGAAATGTAAAGTCAGCATTTATAAATTGTTATGAATAAGCGATTGTGAGCAACGACTAACTTTACCCTGCTTTTGGGGTCAGACAGGGCTTGCGTAGGCGAGTGGTCGTCTGGGGCCTTGGTGTTCGCCACGCGACAAAAATGCGGACCCGGGCCGCGACGGCACGATATTCTCTAAACGCGAATATTTTTGAGTTGGTCGCCTCGCACCGAATGATGCCCGCTTGAGTTAAAATAGAACTGCGATTTACGAGTCGCAGTGGTTGGGATGGAAAACTATGACGCAGACGTACCGACGCCCATTGGAGGCGCTTCAGACACCGGCCTCGCTGCCGCGCCGGAAATCTCGAATTACGGCCAAGGGAAAGTTTTTTTATCTCGGTGATCAGCGCTTCACTATTCAAGGGGTTACCTACGGCCCGTTTGCGCCGGAGCCGGATGGTTGCGAATACCACTCGCCCGAAAGAGTAGATGCCGATTTCGCCATGATGCGCGAGAATGGCATCAATACCGTGCGGCTTTACACCGTCCCGCCGGTTTGGCTTCTCGATATTGCCGCATCGCACGACCTCCATGTTCTCGTGGGCCTGCCTTGGGCGCAGCATACCGGGTTTCTCGATTCCCGAGCCACGCGTAATCAGATCATTGACGATGCCGTGAAGCAGGCACGATCATGCGCCGGCCATCCGGCGTTGCTCGGATTTACCATCGGCAATGAAATTCCTGCGTCCACCGTGCGATGGTACGGATACCGACGTATTGAAAAATTTCTGCGGCAGATGTTCCATGCCGTCAAACGCGTTGACCCCGACGCATTGGTCACCTACGTCAACTATCCGACAACTGAATATCTGTATCTTCCCTTTCTTGATTTTCTCGCGATGAATGTGTATCTGGAATCGGAAGTGAAATTGTCGCGCTATCTGAGCCGACTCCATACCATCGCCGGTGACAAGCCGTTACTTCTTGCTGAACTCGGCGTCGACAGCCGATCGAAGGGAGAACACACCCAGGCACACATGCTTGGTTGGCAGATTCGTACAACCCTGCGGGCTGGGTGCGCGGGGGCGTTTGTATTTTCATGGACCGACGAATGGCATCGTGGCGGCGTTGACATTCATGACTGGCAGTTCGGCCTCACCACCCGTGGGCGGGAACCGAAACCGGCGCTCGCATCCGTTGCCGACGCCTTTGCAGCCCGCCCGTCCGGTTCCGGCGCCCGGTGGCCCAAAGTTTCAGTGGTGATCTGCAGTTATAACGGGTCGCGGACCATCCGCTTCTGTCTCGACGGGGTCCTGAAACTTGACTATCCCGATTACGAGGTGATTGTGGTGGATGACGGTTCAACGGATTCGCTTGCGGCAATTGCCGCCGAATACCCCGTCCGCGTCATTCGGTCGCAAAATCTGGGTTTGAGCAACGCCCGCAATGTCGGGCTTCACGCCGCTACTGGAAAAGTAATAGCGTATCTGGATGATGACGCCTCCCCGGAGCCCGACTGGCTCACCTTCATCGTCGATACGCTCCAGCGGGGCGGTTATGTCGGTGTGGGGGGGCCCAATATCCCACCGGTTGGCGATGGTGATGCAGCCGCTGCCGTCGCGCGTTCACCCGGCGGCCCCATCCATGTGCTGCTCAGCGACACCATCGCGGAGCACATCCCCGGCTGCAACATGGCGTTTATCACTGAGGCATTGCGGATGATCGGCGGCTTTGACCGCCAGTTCCGCATCGCCGGAGATGATGTGGACATCTGCTGGCGCCTCCAGGCCCGCGGCTGGCGGCTGGGCTTTGCGCCGGCGGCGGTCGTATGGCATAAACGGCGTAATTCCATCCGGGCTTATTGGCGCCAGCAACTTAATTACGGCAAGGCCGAGGCCATGCTGGAACGAAAATGGCCCGAAAAATACAACGCGTTCGGTCATATCGCCTGGGCAGGGCGGCTTTATGCCGGAGGCTTCCAGCAATATCTTAACTGGGGACGGCGGCGCATCTATCACGGTTCGTGGGGTAGCGCCCTGTTTCAAAGCGTTTATCATGGTTCGCCGAGCATTGTCATGTCGCTGGCCATGATGCCGGAGTGGTATCTCGGCGTCGTGCTGATCTGTCTGTTGCTGGTGTTCGGATTCTACTGGCACCCGTGGATAATCGGCCTTCTTCTGCTCCTTTCCGTCGGAGCGACCGTTACTCAAGCAGTCATCGGGGTTCTCCAGAGTCAATTTGACCAGCCACCGCGAGACCACCGCAAACTTTTCAAACTCCGCCTGCTTACCATGTGGTGCCATCTCATCCAACCTGTCGCCCGGCTCAAGGGCCGGATGACGTACGGTCTCACACCCTGGCGCATGCGTTTTTCCGGTGGATTTCGCGTGCCGACACCGGCGCAGTGGAAAATCTGGAGCGAGCATTGGCGCAGTTCTGAACAGCGGCTGGCGGAATTGGAACGCCGCATAAAGAAGCAGAAGATATGCGTTCGCCGGGGCGGTGATTTTGATACATGGGACCTTGTTCTGCGCAGCGGCGCATTCGGCGGGGCCCGACTATGCATGGGCGTCGAGGAACATGGCGCCGGAAAACAGTTGGTGCGCATCAAAGCCCGGCCAATCTTTTCCAAACTCTGGCTCGCCATTTTCGGAATTTTGACGGCGATGGGCAGCATCGATCTCATGTACCGCGGTGTCTTGGCTTCGCTGCTTGTCATGACGCCCGCCGTACTCATTGCAGCGAGATTGGTCTTCGACAGCGGGGCGGCCATGGCGGCAATTCAAAACGCATTTATTGCTGAACACCCCGGTGAAATTCAGCTCAAGGGGGATTCGTGACTGCCGCTGAAGAAACATCCAGAGACAATAACAAGGCCCGTCCCCGGGCTCTGGCGGTGACCGGCCGCCTTCTGGGTGCCTGCATGCAGGGCCATTGGGGAACTGCCGCACTGGGAGCAGGACTGATGCTGCTTGGCACGGGTATGAGTCTGCTCCAACCCTGGCCGATGAAATATATTGTTAATATCGTTTCAACCGGGCATGTGCCGTCGTTTGTTCACGCTGCAGCCCGCGAGGTTGGAATCATGATCCCGGCCGTCCATGGGCCGCTGGGGGAAATCACGGTGCTCTGCGCCGCACTCCTGCTGATAAGTCTCATCGCCGCTGGAATTACCGTGCTGAGTACCTGGCTTCTCATTGCCGTCGGCCTGCGGATGGTGTTCCGTCTTCGGTGCCGGGTCTTTGAGCACCTTCAAAGCCTCTCACCGGCGTTTCATGATGCCACGACCGTCGGAGATTCGCTCTATCGCGTCACCTGGGACACCTATGCGATCCAGGCGATTTTCAATGAAGGACTGATCCCCGGACTCACGGCTCTGGTAACGCTCGCAGGAATCGCAGCGGTGATGATCGGTCAGCAGTGGATGCTCGGCGCCGTGACCTTTGCGGTCGGCGTTCTGCTGGTGCTGTTCCTGCGTCGAATTGAAAAACCCACGACTGAGTTATCGCTCCGCGTGCATGAAAATGAAAGTTCGGTCAGCACCCGGGCGGAGCAGACACTTGCAGGGATTCGCACCGTGCAGGCCTTTGGTCGCGAAAAGCATGAGGCAGATCGCTTTGCCCGCCAGGCGGCCGAGAGTCTTAAATATAACCTTCGCCTCACGCTGCTTCAGACAGCGGGCCAGAGTGTCGTCGGCGTGCTTTTTGCCCTGGGCACCGTTGCGGTCATCTGGCTCACCGCAAGGCAGGTGATCAGCGGCCGCCTTTCACCTGGTGATGTTGTCCTCATGGTCGGTTACATCGCCCTGCTCTTCAAGCCGCTCGAAAGCCTTGCCCAGACGGCATCATCTCTGCAGGGAGCGGCAGCCGGCGCCCAGAGAGTCTTTGAAATTCTCGATCGTAGGCCGAACCCCGGGGATGCTCCCGATGCACGGCAACTTACCGCGCCGGCGGTCGGCGATATTGAATTTCGGCAGGTCGATTTTTCATATCCGACCGGTCGCCCTGTGTTGCAGGAAATTAATTTGAAAATCCCCACCGGCACTTCGTTGGCGCTCGTTGGTCCTTCCGGGGCCGGCAAAAGCACCTTGGTGAGCCTGCTGCCGCGGTTTTACGACCCCACCGCCGGACAGGTGCTCCTTGACGGCGCCGACATCCGCAGCCTGAAATTAGAGTCGCTTCGGCGGCAGATCGCCATTGTGCCGCAGGATCCCGTTCTTTTCGATGTGACCATCGGCGAAAACATCGCTTATTCCAACCCGCACGCCGATATGGATGAAATCCGTGCCGCCGCCAAAGCCGCCGGTGCTTTGGATTTTATTGAACGTTTGCCACGCGGCATGGATACCTCCATTGGCGAGCGGGGCGTCATGCTCTCGGGCGGCCAGCGCCAGCGCCTTTCACTGGCCCGTGCATTCCTCAAGGATGCTCAGATCATTATTCTCGACGAACCGACCACCGGGCTTGACGCCCAAACCGAAGCGGATTTGCTTTCGGCACTGCGTAGACTCATGTTCGGTCGCACCACCATCATCATCTCCCACCAGCTTCACACCGTCGAATTCGTGGATTGTATTGCCGTCTTGGATCAAGGGCGCATCGTGGAGTGCGGCCGCCATGAAGAACTCGTCGAATCACATGGCCTGTATCGAAAGCTTCACCGTTTACGAACGCAGGGCCATCCATTCTCCGGAGCCGTATGACCGATTCGCAGGTTCAGGCCATTTGGGACAGTGGAACGTTGCCGCCAACCGTGAACGCAGGTACCGGTGTCCGCATCAACGGTCTTCATGCCTTTCGGCGCATCCGCTCAACGGAGCCTGATGCACTGCTGATTGGCTCCTATACAACCCTTGACGGCGTTCAGTTTTCAATCGCTCCCGGCGCCCGCGTGTCGATCGGGAATTATTGCTGCTTCACCGCCGCGGTCATCATGAGCGAATGTCGCATTTCCATCGGCAACTATGTGCTGATCGGATTTAACGCCGTCATCGCCGATTCGGATTTTCACCCGCTCGATCCGGCAAAGCGAATCGCGGACGCCGTTGCCTGTTCCCCGGAGGGTAAAAATATCCCTCGGCCCGAAGTGGCGGCCGAAGCCGTCGTCATTGAAGATGATGTGTGGATCGGCCCGGCCTGCGTCATACTCAAGGGAGTTCACATCGGCCGGGGGGCATGGATCGCACCGGGCAGCATGGTGACGCGCGACGTACCGGCGGGCGGGTTCGCTACCGGCAATCCCGCTCGCGTCATGGAGCGACCTCGGTGACAAGAATCATCCCCGGCGATTGGTTCCCCGGCGCCATTCCAAATAATGTCGTTCTCGGTGACGGCGTCCACATTGAAACCGCATCGAGCTTTTCCCGTTTCCACAGTCGACGACCCGCCGCCGCGACCTTCGGCGATC
>DAHWIP010000229.1:0-3843 GCA_027344975.1 Phycisphaerae bacterium | reverse complement strand
CTGGACAATTTCTGCTGGCCGAAATGTTCCGATCGGATTCATCTCGGGGCGCTGGTGCGGGCATGCCAGGCATGCTACGACGGGGCCATCGCGTTCGGAACACCTTTCATTTCCGGCAAGGATTCACTTTCCAATGAGTTCATTACGGAAGACGGCACCCGAATCTGTATTCCGTACACACTGCTGATCAGCGCCATCGGAATCGTTGATGATGTCGCCCGGTGCATCACCATGGATGCCAAAAAGCCGGGTCATCGGCTGGTGCTGGTCGGAATCACGCGGCGTGAACTCGGCGGTTCGCATTACCTCATGCTGCAGAACCATCTTGGCCGCAATGTTCCAAAGGTCGATCTCGCTGCGGCGCCCAACGTGCATTGTGCGGTGGCTCGGGCGATTTCGCGAGGTTTGGTGCGATCCGCCCATGATCTCTCAGAAGGAGGGCTTGGTGTTGCGGTGGCGGAAATGCTTTTCGCCGGTGGTTTGGGGGCGCGTATCAAGCTTTCTCCGGTCAAGAGTTCAGATGACGCCCGGGAAGATCATGTCCTGCTCTTTTCCGAAACGCCCACGCGATACCTGCTGGAAGTTGCGCCGTCCCACCTTGAGGAGCTTCAATCGGTTCTCGGCGATATTCCCATGGCGGATATCGGCGAATTGACCCGCGATCCGCGGCTGATCATCGAATCCTTGCGAAGCGAAGTGTTGATCGACGAATCCGTTGAAGCACTCGAAGAATCGTGGCGCAAACCGCTCGATTGGTGATCAGGACAGCAGAGGTAACAACAGCTCTTGCGTAGCAACACATCTTTACGTGAGCGTTGCGTATCAATGGCCGCCGTCCATTGGCAGATAAAATCTCCACCCATGGCTGGAGGGGGAACTTAATTTGTATAGGTGTCGCTGGGGCGACCGCGATCAAAAATGCGGATCGCCAGTGAACGGCAGCAGAGCCATGAACCGGGCCCGTTTGATGGCGTCGGTGATCATTCGCTGTTCAAAGGCTGCTGCGCCGGTCCGGCCGCGCCCTTGAATTTTTCCGTTCAAAGTAAGCATACGCTTGAGTGTTTCCGTATCTTTATAGTCCACATACACCTTGCCAAGGCTGCTGATCTTGGCAATACGTGTTTTGGGCCGGGTGAAGGTTTGGAAACGTGGTTTACGTGTCTGAGCCATGATAAGGGGTTTCTCCATTTACGATCACGAGCGGCTGCGCTTCCGCTGCGGTTGGCTTCTCATGAAGCTACATGATCGAATTCAACATAACTTCGGCCGGGCCGCGCCCGACTCTGCGGAATTCCTTCAAGCCTTGTAATGATCGGCATTGATCTGAATATACTTTTTCCACTCTTCCGGTACATCATCCTCCGGGAAGATCGCTTTGACCGGGCACTCGTCAACGCAAAGCCCGCAGTCAATGCAGGTGTCCGGATCGATATAAAGTTGAGTGGCCTCGCCAAATGTCCCCTCATCCTTTTTGGGATGGATGCAATCCACGGGGCATACCGCCACGCAGGACGTATCTTTGGTGCCGATACACGGTTCTGTAATAACATGAGGCATAGTGCCGAAAACTCCTGAACATTCAATCATTCAGCCGCTGCATCTCGGCCGCCATCATGCCGCAGCGATGTAGGGGGCAATGCTCACGGCGACGGTTCCTATTCGCCAAGCCCCTTATCGGACACTTGGCGCGCCAAAACACCGAGCCACGCATTATAATTTACCGGGTCAGGTATGCAACTACGCTTCCATTCCAATGGATACCCATGCAGGGCACTGCCTTAGAGCCGGGCATTCAGGCCCGCGAGCGGCCATTTTGCGCGGAATCCTCTTGGCGCCCCACATCACAATGCCCGAAAAACAAGACGTCGGTCCAATCGCCATAACACGGGCGGGGATATCTTTCACCCGTCGAAATGCCTTTTTATCATGGTCGACATCGTCCTCAGTCTTACCTTCGGCCGCCCCGCACGGAAAAAAGCTGCTCCAGACCCGGCCCGCCATGCAATCGGGTTCTTGACATACTGCCGCTGCTTACCTAATGTTCGAAACGGCGAAGAGGTAGCGTATGATGAAGCCCATCTTGATTGCAGTACCTGTGTTTAACGAGGAGAAACACCTCGCCAAAGTACTGCGCGAAATCCGGGCCGTTTCACGACGCCGCGCCGACATCTTGGTGGTCGACGACGGCTCCACTGATCGTACCGCTGAAATTCTGCATCACCACGGCCACGTTGCCCACCTGAATCACGACCGGAATCTCGGTTACGGTGCCAGCCTGATTGACGCCTTTAACTGGGCGGCGCGGCGGCAATACTCATGGGTCATCACCATGGACTGTGACGAACAGCATGAGCCGGCCCGACTTCATGATTTCTTTTCCGCCATTGATGCCGATGACGCCGACATTATCAGCGGCTCCCGCTACATGAATGCTGCATTGATGCATGATCTTCCCCCGGCCGACCGGAGGCGCATCAACATGCTTTTGACCGATGTTGTAAACCGTAATCTGTATCTGGATTTAACCGACACCTTCTGCGGGTACAAAGCCCATCGTGTCAATGCTGTACGCCGGCTTAAACTCACCGAACCCGGCTATGCGTTTCCCATGCAGTTCTGGGTTCTCTGCGCACGGGCGGGATTGGCGATCCGCGAATTGCCTGTGGACCTGATCTACAACGACCCGAATCGGCATTTCGGCGGCCAGTTGGATAATCCCGATTTGCGCCTTCGGCATTATCTCAATGTCTTCTTCACCGCCCTGAACCAGACCGCGCCGCACGCGGCCATGGCCGCCGCGTGTTGAATGATATCGGCGATTGCAGGATCATAATCCAACGATGACTGATCGCACCGCCGAATCCGCCCTCCAGTCTGAGCCTCGGCCGTTTCACCCGCGAAGCGAAGCTATTTTTATCCCGCGTCGCCATGGCGAAATTCTCATAGAGCCATCCGTAGCGGAAGCCGTCGAGTATCTTAACTCGCCCACCTTGCGTGGCACCCCGTTGCCACCGTGGCGTTACATCACCGAAAGGGCGCATGCCGATCTGGAACAGTACCTGAATTTGGACGGCGCAGGTGAGGCCGATCCGCCCGAGCCCGCGCGTGGCATGGCGGAAACCGCAAAACGGCCGTGGATCATCACCGGCCATCAGGTGGAGTTTTATCACGCCGGTGTCTGGGCGAAGGTTTTATTGGCGGATCATCTCGCCGCCCTTGCAGGTGGAACGGCCGTTGACATTCTTGTCGATCACGACACGGTGGATCATCTTGGACTGGCGCTGCCGCAGCGCGACGAACGTGCCCAGTGGAAAAAACAATGGCATCTCTGGGCTGATGCCAATGCCGTCGCCGCCGACGGATTGTCCGCTCCGGATTCCCGCATGGCAGAATCCTGGAGTCGGGAAATGATCCGCGTCGCCACTGAGAGCGGAGTGATCGAAACCGACGCCCTGCGCTATTTTCTCGATGCATTGCGCGAGTCGCGGGCGTCCGAATATGTCCCGTGGATCGGCTTGGCCAGGCGCACATTTGAAAAAAAGTTCGGTCTGCGGGTGCACCATGTTCGCAGCAGCGTGCTGTGTCAAAGCCCTGCGTGGTCGGCATTTGTTGGGCTATGGATTAAAAATGCCACACGCTGGACGGAGATATACAATCAGGCCCTCGCCGATTACCGGCGGCGCTATCGTATTAAATCGCCATCGCGGCCCATGCCCCCGCTCGCCGTCTCAGACCACGCCATCGAATTGCCGTTCTGGATTTATCACCGCGGTCGACCGCGGGAACGCCTTGTCGTTAAACGCGGCGATCATGCTACCATCATTCGACCCGACGGCCCTCTGC